>JALONZ010000516.1 GCA_025454675.1 Anaerolineae bacterium
ACAGGCGGATTACAAGGCATCGAAGCCGTGATTGATAAAGATTTAGCCAGCAGTTTGCTCGCCAACACCCTCCGCGCCGATTTATTAATTATTTCGACAGGTGTGGAACAAGTCATGCTGGATTTTAAGAAACCGACTCAACGCGCCATTCACACCATGACCATCCGCGAAGCTGAGGAATATACCCAAGCGGGGCATTTTGCGCGAGGGAGTATGCTCCCCAAAATTCAAGCAGGGATTGATTTTGTGCGGAGTGGCGGACCCAAAGCCATCATCACCGACCCACAAAATTTAGAACGCGCTATGTTGGGCGAAACAGGCACACATATCATCCCTGGTGAGTAAAAAGATTTATTTTCGGGCATGTAGGGGCTTGCCATGGCAAGTCCCTGTCCAATTCATCAAATTATCTGTACAAGTTTCTGTAGAAAAATCGCCCAATTCACCGAATTTAGACCAATTCGCGTGTAAAATAATGTTATATTCATTCATGCAAAACTTAGGCAAACTGTTATGACACAACCGACTTATTCTATTGTTGCCCCCATTTACAATGAGGAAGGCAATATACCCCTACTCTATGACCGCATCAGTCAGGTGATGAACAGCACAGGCGAATCATGGGAATTGGTGCTGGTCAATGATGGCAGTAAAGACCGTTCTCCTGAACTCATCCGCGAATTATGCGAAAAAGATAATCGGGTGAAAGGCATTTTCTTCGCCCGCAATTTTGGGCATCAAATCGCCGTCACCGCAGGCATTGATTACGCCTCTGGGCGTGCCGTTGTGCTGATTGATGCCGACCTCCAAGACCCGCCAGAAGTCATTTTAGAGATGATTGAACGCTGGAAGGCGGGTTATGAAGTGGTGTACGCTGTCCGTGCCGAGCGCAGAGGCGAGAGCAAATTCAAATTGTGGACGGCAAAGCTATTTTATCGCATCATCTACCGCATCACCGATGTGAACATCCCGCTCGACACGGGCGATTTTCGGCTGATGGATGAGCGTGTGGTGCGCGTTTTGCGCCAAATGCGCGAACATAACCGCTTCATTCGCGGGATGACCAGTTGGGTCGGATTCAAGCAAACAGGTGTGAATTATATCCGCGAGGCGCGTTACTCAGGCGAAACAAAATACCCATTCCGCAAAATGTTGCGCTTTGCGTGGGATGCCGTGACAGGCTTTTCGTATTTCCCCTTGCAAGTGATGATTTATTTCAGTGGGTTATTTGGGTTTTTAGCCATGATGACCGTCCCCATCATCGCGCTATTACGGATTACACAAGGTGAGGAATTTTTTGGTGGGCAAGCCACAACCATCGTCTTATTATTGCTGATGAGCGCGTTTCAATTGTTCTTTTTGTTCATCATGGGGCAATATGTGGCGCGGATTTATGATGAAACCCGTGACCGTCCGTTGTATGTGGTCGCCAACACTGCCAATCTGCCCGATAAACCGAATATTTCATATCGTGGGCAAGGGCATAGTCCCTATCTGGTGGCGGATACCGCTAATATAGATGAATGATTTACTGGCGGGCTAGATGTATGCACATCGTATGTCCGCCACAAAATATCATCCACCCACAAATCATAAAACCGCGTTATAATGGTCATATCATCCAAAAATTAGTTAAAGGGGGATGGTGTGACCGAAAAAGAAGCCCAAGAACAAGTCGAAGCCTATCGCCAAACGGTTATGGCATATGAAGCCACACAAGCCAAAATCCAAGCCTTATTGCGCGGTAAAAAAGGCGCGGAAGAATTATCGGCAGATGAATATCAACAATACCGTGCTTTGGCGCGTGAACGCGATGCCTTGCAAAGCGAAATGCGTTATTATGAGCAACAACTCCTCAGTGATGAGTAAGTGAGTTTTATTTATGTGGGGAATGGACGACCAAGACCGTGTGTTAGTGTGTGTGATTAACCGCCTGCGTGATTTGCAATTTGCAATGAATGACCACTGGTATCGCATCCCCGTTAATCGCGCCCCGCGTCAATTTGTGGTGGATTACATCGCCTTTTTTGTCAGTCGCACCGCCCGCCAAAAACAACCCAGTGGCATTTATGCTTATGCACCCATGCGCGGGTATGAATTGCAATATCGGCGCGACTTATTGCCCAAAGAAGCCCATCACCCGCGTGCTGATGACCTGTATTATCGCATCGCATTAGGGCGTTTTATCCCCAAAACACCACCCATCCTAAACCCGCATCATTACACCGTCACATTCATCCTCACCACAGGCACAAATTTCATGATGGCGCGGTCTGTGGATGAATTATTCATCCCCTCACTAGACACCACGCCAACACGCGCTAAAATATTCGTGGCAAATCATTTTATAACGAAAGATTATTCTGATGCTGATTATTAATGCCACCATCCCTTATTGGAAAGACACCCCGCGCATCCTGACCGATTATGCCATTTATATCGAAAATGGGGTCATTCGTGCGATGGGTCCCACCGAAGTTTTGATTTATACCTATCGGGATTCCCCACGCCTAGATGCCCATTCGCAATGGGTTTTGGCGGGGAATATTTGCGCCCATACCCATTTTCACCACACCCTCATCACAGGCATGATAGCCGATGCCGATATGCCCCACGCCGAATTACAACTCAGTCGCGCACTCGATGAAGACGCGCTGTATTGGAGTGCCGTTTTATGTGCGATGGATGCCATCAAACGCGGGACGACTACCCTCTTTAATTTTCATACTAGCCCATCCTTTGTCGAAGGCAGTTTAGAGGCGATTGCCCGCGCCATGAAAATTATGGGGATGCGAGCCGTCTTGACGTATGCCTCTAGCGAATCAGACGCATTATCTCCCAAAATTAATGCCCA
>JALONZ010000023.1 GCA_025454675.1 Anaerolineae bacterium
ATATTTAACGGGTTTGCCAAAGCGTTCCCCGAAACGTTGTGCGACACGGATAATATTGGTGTTGAACGCACCTGCCAACCCTCTATCGGATGTGATTAGTACAATCATAATCGTGTTGACGGTTTCGCGTTCTGTCAACAAGGGGTGCATTCCACCCCCGCCTTTAGTGGCGGCTTGAATATTGAGCAAAATTTCCCATGCTTTTTCGGCATAGGCGCGACTGGCAAGTACACGGGCTTGAGCTTTCCGCACACGCGAAGCCGAAACAGCTTCTAGGGCGCGGGTAATTTGCCCGATATTCTTGACACTTTTAATACGGTTTCTAACTTCGCGTAAACTGGGCATGGTTTCCTCTCTTTATCATGGGTAGAGGCAGGATTGCTCCTACCTCTACAGAGTCATCACTATGATGACTAGCTCCAGTTTTCGTTAAACGATTTGATAGCATCTGTGAGCGCCTTAAGGGTGTCATCGGTCAAGGCTTTTTGGGTGGCGATAGTATTGGCAAGTTCGGCATATTGGGTATTGAATGCCCGCAAGAACGCCGTTTGCCATTCTTTCACCCGCGAGACGGGGACAGCGTCCAAATAACTATTTGTACCTGCGAAGATGAGCGCCACTTGGTCAGCCACTGGTAAGGTTGAATATTGACCTTGTTTGAGCAGTTCAGTCAGGCGTAAGCCTCTATCTAATTGTTTTTGGGTGGATTTATCGAGGTCAGACCCGAATTGTGCAAATGCCGCCAAAGAACGGAATTGGGCAAGGTCGAGGCGCAACCCGCCCGCCACTTTCTTCATGGCTTTGGTTTGGGCATCACCCCCCACACGGCTCACGCTGATACCCACGTTCAGCGCGGGGCGTTGACCTGCATAGAACAGGTTGGATTCCAGATAAATTTGACCGTCCGTAATCGAAATCACGTTGGTTGGCACATAAGCCGACACGTCACCGAGCAAGGTTTCGATGACGGGGAAGGCGGTCAAACTGCCACCACCGCGTTCATCGCTCAATTGGGCGGCGCGTTCCAGCAGACGGCTGTGGAGATAGAATACATCACCAGGGTAGGCTTCGCGTCCGGGTGGGCGGCGCATGAGCAACGATACTTGGCGATATGCCCAAGCATGTTTAGACAGGTCATCATAAATGACCAGCGCATCTTTTTTGTTTTCCATGAACCATTCGCCGATGGCACAACCGGAGTAGGGGGCGATATAGTTCATGGCGGCGGGGTCAGATGCAGAAGCGACCACGATTGTGGTGTATTCCATCGCACCATTGGCTTCTAAGATGGCTTGGATGCGGGCAACTTCGCCTTTACGCTTGCCAATCGCCACATAGATGCAATACATATCTTGACCTTTTTGATTCAAGATGGTATCCACTGCTACTGCAGTTTTACCTGTTTGACGGTCGCCAATAATCAATTCACGTTGACCACGCCCGACAGGAATCATCGAATCAATAGCAAGGATGCCTGTTTGAACAGGACGACCCACATTTTTACGTTCACGCACACCAGGGGCGATGCGTTCGATATTATAAAATTCACTGGATGCGATGGGACCTTTACCATCAATCGGACGACCGAGCGCATCTACCACGCGCCCAACCATACCCATCCCAACGGGTACAGAGGCGATACGCCCTTGTGGACGCACTTCTGCACCTTCTTTGATGGTGTCGTATTCACCCAAGATGATAATACCAACATTATCTTTTTCGAGGTTAAACGCGATACCGGGAACGCCGTTTTCAAATGTGACTAATTCGCTAAAGCGGATATTTTCTAGCCCAGTGACACGCGCAATGCCGTCACCGATTTCTTGAACATACCCAACTTCAACCGCTTCTACAGAGGGTGTATATTGCTCTATCTGGTCTAAAATTGACTGAAAGAGGTTTTGGGAGGCTTCCGCCATTTTTTAGTCTCCTACTCTTCTAAATGAAATAGTTTTCACATTCACACAGGAATATGTCATGCCATTTTCTTTAATACTGACACTATAAAGTCACTATTGTAGCTTATCCACAAACATCTGTCCACTTTTTCACAAACTACTTATCAATTGTTGAATTATGGACGGCAGATATGATATATCATGTCTCTATGACCATAAAAATTATTATAGGCGATACTGCCGTCCACAATGAAATTGTTAAAATTGCCGATTAAAATGGTGTACATATGGGTCTTTGGCAAAGTAGGGGCTGATGAGTTCACGGTGATATTGGAATTGCACACTTTGACGAAATCCGACTGTATGGTCTTCTAAGGTTTCCCATTGGATGAGGAAAATATAGCGGGTTTCATCCTCAATACTTTTCTGCAATTCAAACGAAATAAAGCCTTTTGCTTTGCTGATATATTTATCTACACTTTCGCGGATGGCGCTTTCAAACGCGGGTTGTGTATTGGGGCGAATCGTGATGTCTGCGATTTCTAAAATCATATTTCATTCTCCTATTTGTTATTATTTTTGCCCAGTTCTGCTGACCGCCGATATGCCGCCCAAACTGCATCGGCGATGACTGTCCGAATGCTACCTTTCTCCAATTCATATAAAGCCGCGGCAGATGTCCCGCCCGGACTGGTGACTTGATTTCTTAATTCGGCGGGGTGCATCCCTGATTGGATGGCATAACTCACCGAGCCGAGCATGGTTTGTTGCACTAATTTTTGTGAGACTTGACGCGAAAACCCCATATGAACGCCCACGTCAATTAATGCTTCCATCAATAAAAAGACATATGAGGGACCGCTACCGTTCAGTGCGGTTGCCATATCCAAATAATTTTCATCTTCAACATAGAGTGTTTCACCCATTGCGCCCAAAACGGCTTCTGCCCATTGGCGTTGTTGCGGATTGACTTCTGGGGTACATGTCCAGACGGTGATGCCCTCACCGATTTGACCGGGTGTATTGGGCATGGCACGCACGACATACGGATGTAGAACATGGTCTACAATGCGCTCAATGGTTACACCTGCCGCGATACTGATGATGAGTGCTTCGGGCTTGAGATGTGTTTTGAGTTGTGCCAACACCTTATTCATCATTTGGGGCTTAATCGAAAGCACCACCACATCGGCGTTTTTGACTGCCTCAAGATTATCGGTGGTGAAATGCAATCCATATTGACTTGACAATTCATTGCCACGCTCCACATGCGGGTCGGCGGCGGTGATGAATTCGGCAGGAATCAATTTTTGGCGTAAAAGCCCTTTTATCATGGCTTCGCCCATTGCACCGCTCCCGATAAATGCCACTTTTTGGTTTTGTAACATATCAAAAATTCCCTCTCAAATGCCACGCGGACGTTTTTTGAATAAATAACGGATTGCCGAGAAAAACAAGCGTTTTTTTGGTAAATAGGTGAGGAGTGTATCCTCAATCCGTTGTGGTTGAAACTCAAAATGATGATATAGATTGCCCAGTGGGGCAGTGCGATTGGTCGCAATTAAATCATACCATTGTTTGGTGATGAGTGTGCGCCTGACAAATGGGCGTGTGAGTGTATTGAACCAGCGAAGCACATATGGGGGCATTTTGATGAGCATCCTACTTTGCCCTGTGAGGCGCATAATGGTGAGGAGCAAATCTTCATAGGTGATATATTCTGCACCGCCGATGGTAAAAGTTTCATCTACCGTTTCGATGCGTTCTAATGCCACTAAAATGGCTTTAATCAGGTCATCTATAAAAATAGGGTGAATCACCACTTCACCTTGTCCCGCCATGAACATAAAAAGCGGGTTAAGGCTCATCGCCATCGCAATATGATTGATGAAGGCATCATCTGGAGCAAAGACTAATCCACTGCGGATGATGGTATATGCCAAACCGCTATCCCGAATAATCGCCTCTTGCTGACCTTTGATTCGTAAGACTGTATAGGCAGATGAAGGGGTTGCCCCGATGTGACTGATGATGATAATCCTGCCGATACGATTGGCACGGGCGGCGGCAATCAGATTGCGTGTGCCGACCAATTCAATGCGTTCTAATTGGCGGGTATTTGCCCACCATTGCCCACTTTCCAGATGAATGATAACATGCACACCCACCAATGCTTGAAATAGAATTTCTTCATCAAGCAATGTCCCAATAACCACTTCTGGCGCATTTGGCGCATCGGTTGCCCATGGCAGGTGTTTTGCATCAGAGGGGGTAATTAAACAACGCACTTGATACGATGTGGTCATCAAGGCTTTGATGAGGTGTCTGCCGATGAGTCCTGTTGCACCTGTGATGAGAATCATAGCAATATCAACTAACCGTTTTCTTGGATTCGATTAAGGGTGTATCATGAGAGATGTAAAAAGTGATTATAATCATCTTAAAGATGAAAATCATCCCCAAACAAATTAGGATGAGAGGGAATTGTGGAACGCCGACGAGTGGTTGTAACGGGAATGGGTATTGTTTGCCCCAATGGAAATTCTGTCGCGGAAGCATGGCGTAATATCGCCGATGGTGTTACGGGGATTGACCCGATTGTGCGCCTCGATACATCGCGCCTCGAAAATCATTTTGGGGGCGAAGTCAAAAATTTTAATCCAGAACTCTTATTTGGTAAACGCGAATCACGCCGAACAGACCGTTTTACCCAATTGGCATTATATGCCGCCAAGCAAGCGATGGATGATGCGGGTTTAACCATCAATGCCGAGAATGAATATCGGGTTGGGGTGGTGGTGGGGACGGGAATCGGTGGGATTGCCAGCATTTATAACAGCACCAGCACCTTTTTTACACGCGGGTCTAAGGCAGTTAGCCCTTTGCTTGTGCCGATGATGTTACCAGATGCGGCATCGGCAAAAATTTCGATGACATACGGCATTCGCGGACCGAATTTTGCCATCTCAACGGCATGTGCCACAGGGAATAATTGTATTGGCGAGGCGCTAGAGATGATTCGCTACGGGCGGATTGATGTGGCATTGGCGGGTAGTTCAGAGGCGGCACTGGAAGAAATCACGATTGCTGGATTTAATAATATGACCGCCATTTCGACTAAAAATGAGACTCCACGTCAAGCCTCACGCCCATTTGATGCAGAACGAGATGGTTTTGTAGTAGCAGAGGGGTCTGCAATATTGGTTTTAGAATCATTAGACCATGCGTTGGCGCGGGGGGCGCGGATTTATGCCGAAGTTTTGGGTTATGGTCATACATCGGATGCGTATCATGTAACTGCGCCACTGGAAACAGGCGAAAGTGCCGCCGAAGCGATTCGTATTTCGTTACGTGATGCCAATTTACAACCTGAAAAGATTGATTATATCAACGCACATGGCACAGGCACACCATTGAATGACCGTAGCGAAACACTGGCACTCAAACGCGCTTTGGGCGAATTGGCATATTCGATTCCGATTAGCTCAACCAAGTCGGTGACGGGGCATTTGATGGGCGCGGCGGGTTCTGTTGAGGCGATATTCACTATTATGGCAATTTTAGAAGATTTTATCCCGCCTACAATGAATTTGGAGCATCCCGACCCGGAGTGTGATTTGAATTATACGCCGTTGGTGGGGGTAAAACGGAATATCGAAATCGCCATGAGCAATTCATTTGGATTTGGTGGGCATAATGCAGTCCTAATTTTTGGGGAATACAAGCAAAATGGCGCGTAATAAAAAGCGTGAAGGGCGCTCACAATCCAATATTTATGCACATATCGTTGGCTGGGGGATGCGTGTTCCGCGCAGTATTCTCACCAATAAAGATCTTGCCGCCATCATTGAGACGACTGATGCGTGGATTCAATCACGGACGGGTATCAAAGAACGACGGATTGCCGATGAAGAAGAAACCACTGCACGGTTGGGTTTATTTGCCGCCAAGCAAGCCCTTGCGATTACTGATATTTTGCCCCAAGAAATTGACCTGATTATTGTGGCGACCAGCACCCCAGAAAACATCTTCCCAAGTACCGCCAGCCTGATTCAACATTGGTTAGGGGCGAATAATGCGGGTGCATTCGATTTATCTGCCGCTTGTTCTGGATTTGTGTATGGGGTGGATATGGCGGCACAAGCCATTCGGTCGGGGAGCATTCAGACGGCACTGGTGATTGGTGCAGAGACGATGAGCCGTGTTATGGATTGGCAAGATAGAGGGACATGTATTTTATTTGGTGATGGGGCAGGGGCGGTTGTATTGCAAGCACGCACAACACAGGGCGGTGTTTTGGCGAGTGTATTACGCTCGGATGGGGCGGGGTACGACTTGCTGGGATTGCCAACCTATGGTGGGATTGAGGTTCGCGCTCAAGATGGTCTTAAAGACCCGAAATTGCATAAAATGTATATGGCGGGTAGCGAGGTATTTAAGTTTGCCACACGGGTGATTGGCGAAAGTATAAAACAAGCCTTAAAAGAGGCGGGAATCACCCTAAAAGATGTTAAATTGATTATCCCTCACCAAGCCAATGAACGTATTATTCAGGCGGCGGCACGTAGTTTGAATTTGAGCGATGACTTATTCATGAGCAACTTATCGCATTATGGCAACACATCCGCCGCATCTATCCCAATTGCCTTATATGAAGCGGTTGAGCAACGGCGCATTAATGTGGGTGATTATATTGTGTTTGTGGGGTTTGGCGGGGGATTAACATGGGCTTCAACGGTGATACAATGGACAGTTCCGCAACCGGGCGACCAAGAAGTGAATCGTCGGCAAGAACGCAAACGGCGGGCGGGCTATGCGCTGGTGAATTTGCGGGTGATGTTTAAGCAATTGCAACGGCGCATCGGGCGGTTTTTACCATTTTTATCTCATAAAGACCCTTAATTTGTGTAATTTACCCTACATTTTCATGATGATTCAAATTTCTTAATGGTTTGAACGTTGTTTTAGCTTGATAATGGAATTAATGAAAATGGTATAAACACCACTGAGAGGCTTAATTAATGAAAATTCTCTATGTGGAAGATAATCCTCAAAACATGCGTCTTGTTCGGAAGATGTTGGAGAGTGGCGGTTATCAAATGATAGAGGCAGTTGATGGTATGGGGTGTTTTCGTGTGCTTGATGACGAAATACCCGCGCTAATTTTGCTTGATATTAACCTGCCTGATATTGACGGGATGGAAGTGACTTCACGCTTAAAATCCAACCCTGAACTCGCACACATTCCAGTGATTGCATTAACCGCCAATGCCATGTATGGGGATAGAGAACGCTTTTTAGATGCGGGTTGTGATGGTTATTTGGCAAAACCTGTGAACAAAACCGAATTACTCAATACTTTATCTTATTTTTTGAATCGCTAAACAGGACATGCTGAATTCATGTCCTGTTTGCTAAAGAATTAACGGTCACTACTGGCGCGTGAGGCTAACATCAGGTAATACACCAGGGTGAGCAGTGATGAGACGAATGCCGCAACATAAGTAAGACCAGCCGCCGTCAACATCTGCCGAGCGCCACTGGCATCTCCGCCACGACTGAGTAACCCTGCTTGTTCCAATAATTTTAACCCGCGCCGACTGGCATCAAATTCAATGGGTAATGTAATCAGCATAAAAAGGACGGTCAATCCAAACGCGAAAATTCCCAGCCACAACATGCCTGTCATGTTGAAAACAATGCCTAGCATAATTAGCCCATACGAAATCATTGGGCTAAATTGCATGGCAGGTACAAGAAATTGGCGCATTCCAATGAGTGCCGATTTTTCTTCGTATTGTTGGGCATGACCTAATTCATGGGCGATGATTGCCATTGCCGCCACCGAGGGTTGGCTGGCAACTTCTTGTGACATCCGCACGATATGCCCACGCGGGTCATAATGGTCGCTCATTTGACCGGGTGTACCTTCAAAGCGAACACCGTGCAATCCACTGGTTTGAACAATGCGTTGCCCAACCTCATAGCCTGTCATATTCCACGAATTCGCTGTCCTGCGCCATTTGGCATATGCCGATTGCACATAGGCTTGTGCCAAGCCAGAAATGAGCATACTGGGCAGGGCAACAATCAATATATAGGTAAAATCGAAAAACATAACCACCTCTCCTATACCATGTCTGTCATGATTTCAGCATAACGCAAAATTTGTTAGAGAAAAGCAAAAATATGCGCCATTTATCCCCCTAATGGTGTGGGGGTTGGGATGGGGCGACTGATGTAAATCGTGACCATGCACGAGGCTTTTAGCTCGTTGGTTGTATCGAACACGGTCAACTGAAATTGATATGTCCCTGGTGTATAGGGGTCGGGATTGAATTGCGATAGGGTGTTATTGGCGGTATCTTCCACGCGCACAGGTATTGTCCCCTCATCAATGACCCAAAAACTATTTTGTGTGGTGGGTCCGCTAATTTCGAGTTTATAGCGCGAAAAATCATCCACAAATGCTGTTCCTGCCACACGAATAGTCTGAAATACACGCATCCCATTGGCAGGAATTTGCAAAAACGCATTGGGTGTATTGCATCCATAAACCGGGGGGGCATTCGGTTCAATTGTCCCGACAGGTGTGGGTGTTAGGGTGGGAGTGGCGAACACCGAAACCTCATCATCACGCGGTAACTCGACAGGTTCAATTGGCAAATTTGACAGGGGGGCGGGGCGGGTGGGAGTGGCGAAGACCCCATCACTGACGACTTCGACCACATCCGTTTGATTATTGATGGCAATAAGCTGTTCTAATTCAATATCACTCCGCATGGTTGGGGCAACAATGCGTTGAATGCCCAGCACGATAAGCGCCATTTCGATACTCAAAATCATCATCGTAAGCGCATTATCACGCCGAAAACGAGCAAAGTCGCGCTCTAATTCAAATCGGGTAGACCGAATATCGAATTGCGCCGCCCGCCACCGTGACCAAAAAATCAGGATGCCGACACCAATCAGGATATATAACCCAATGGCGATTTGTTCAATAAGAAAAACGATATTGCTCACAGTCTTACAGCCTTTCTACGACACCTTTCAGAATGGTGATGAGTTTTGGGACGATGATGCGTCCGACTTCTAACACCTCTTCGTGATTGGTTTCATAATCGGTATTCAAATTGTCTATGACCATGTTGGTAATCGATGAAAATGCCAAGACTTTGATGCCCATGTGTCGTGCCACAATCACCTCATGCACGGTAGACATGCCGACTGCATCTGCGCCAATGATGCGGAACATCCGCGCTTCGGCGGGGGTTTCATAGGTCGGTCCACCTAAACAACAATAAACACCTTCTTGGAGCGGGATGTTATTGGCTTGTGCGACTTCATGGGTCAATTGGCGTAAATGACGGTCATAGGTTTGAACAAGTCCCACAAAACGCGGTCCCAGTTCATCATCATTTGGACCCGATAGTGGGCTTAACCCAACAAACCCAACCATGTTGATATGGTCATTGAGCATCATCACATCACCCGCCTTAAAACTGCTGTTAATGCCCCCTGCGGCATTGGTGAGGATGACGGTTTTAATTCCCAGAAAGTGCATAACACGAATGGGGAATGTGACTTGATAGAGGTTATAGCCCTCATAGAAATGCGCCCGTCCTTTTTGGACCGCGACAACTTTGCCCCCCAATTTGCCGATGACCAATTCCCCGCTATGCCCGTGAACCGTGGATGTTGGAAAGTGGGGGATGGCGGAATAGGGGATAGACACACGGTCTTGGAGCATATCGGCTAAACCACCCAATCCAGAGCCTAATACGATGCCGATGGTAGGTTGTAGGCTGGTAAAAGAACGAATGGCATTGACGGCTTCTTGGTAATGTGCGTGCGTGAACAAAATAGACCTCTCTTGATAAAAATAATCTCAATAATGGTCTAATGTTATGCGATAATAGTCCAATCTTCTAGCCTGCAAACATAAGGAGATGTTGAAATATTTTTAGAAGTGTGTCGCATTTCATCAAAAATCGCATATAATGGTCATAGTATGTGACATTGCATGGTTAGTTTATAGGGTCTCCGACTATGGTAACATCACCAGAAAAGATTGTATCGAGTTATACCGAAGCCTATCAAAAATTATACAATCGTGTGCCAAAAGACCTTGAAATGGATGGTGAATGGGTCGTTGTGAATGGCGCACGCATGAAATTAGCCGATTTACAATACCTCACTGAACAATTACGTGAGGAATATAATAAAAATGCGGGTGAGAAGAAGAATGTGGTAAATCGGTTGCTCAAATGGTTTAAGGGCATTTAAGCGCATGTCTTGGTTGGGGTTATCAATTATATCCATATAGCAAAGTTTGAAATCTGAGATGCGTTGATGATACTCCCTATCACATGATGCGTCTTTTTTCTCATCACAAAGCGGGTTATCATTATGACGTGCATTATTTATGTCATGAGAGATTAGGGTTTTGTGGTGCAACGAGTACATTTTCGGATAAAACAAGACGGACAACCGATTAAACAACTTGCCAATGCTCTGGGTGAACACATGGGGCATTACGGCTATGAACTGATAGAAACACCTATCATCGAAAATGCCGATTTATTCCTGACCAAAGCAGGCGATAAGGTGGCAGAAAAATTATTTACTTTTGAGCGACACGGGCAAATGTTGGCATTGCGACCAGAGTTCACCGCCGCCGCCGCTCATTTATATACCATCCAACAAGAAAAACAGGTCGCGCGTTGGCAATTTAGTGGGGCAGTATTTGAAGATGACCCCGCCAACCATAATCATGAATATCAACGGTATAGTGTTGGTGCAGAATTAATTGG
>JALONZ010000517.1 GCA_025454675.1 Anaerolineae bacterium
TTGATACCTTCAAAGTGGACGGCAATTATGGCTATGCCACCGCCCAATCCATTTTATTACGCCTTTGGGAGCATCCCCATTCAATTGATATTGGCGCTGTTATTGGCGTATGTGTTATTTCAAAATATCAAAGGCAAGTCATTTTTCCGCATGATATTTTTTATGCCCTATATCACCCCCACCGTAGCCACCGCCGTTGTCTTTGGCAAAATTTTTGCGCCCGGCGAAAATTCCTTAATTAACCAATTCACCGCCACATTTGGGGGCGATGCTTATCGCTGGTTACAAGAACGCCGTCCCTTTTTGGAAGTGGTGTTCGGTTGGGACGTGCAGGGGTTCTTTGCGGGACCCAGCATGGCGATGGTTGCCATTATCATCGTGGGCATCTGGATGTATACCGGGTATAACGCCGTCATCTTTTTGGCGGGGTTGGGCAATATCCCCAAAGATTTATATGAAGCCGCCCGTGTGGATGGGGCATCGGAATGGATATTATTCCGTCGCATCACCCTGCCACTGATTTCTCCCGTGACGTATTACCTCGCCATTTTAGGCTTCATCGGCACATTCCAAGCCTTTAATACGCTATATGTCATGCGTGACCCGCGTGTGCTAGACCAAGTGAACACCGCCGCGCTGGTGATTTTTGATACCTTCAAAGTGGACGGCAATTATGGCTATGCCACCGCCCAATCCATTTTATTATTCGTGGTGATTCTGGCATTGACACAAGTTCAACGCAATTTGTTTGAAAAGCGGGTGTTCTATGGTTGATAAAGTACAAACCCTGACCAATGTGAATGTGCCTGTTGCCAATCCACACCGTTGGCGACTTGTCCGCACGGTAATCACGCAAACCGCCCTATACGGTACGCTGATATTCTTTGCGCTGTTATCGTTATTACCCTTTTTCTGGATGATTTCCACCTCGCTGATGACGGGCAGTGATGCCCAAGTGGGCAGGCTTGTCCCAACGACTGCGCTCCAATTTCAAAATTACGCATCGGCGTGGAATGAAGGCGATTTTGGCAAATATTTTATGAATAGCGTCATCATCGCCACCGTTACGCTCACCGGTGTGGTGGTGACATCGGTATTGGCGGGATATGCCTTTGCTCGCATCAAATTTTATGGGCGCAATATCATCTTCACCATGCTCCTTGCCACCATCATGGTGCCAGAAACCGTGACCCTCGTCCCCAATTATCTGATAGTGCGCGGGAATATCTTCCCGTTGCCCTTTGGCGACCAAGCCGTTTGGTTTGTTTCGGGTAATTCGTGGTATGACCTGTTAGCCGCGCTCACCATCCCATTTATGGGCAGTGTATTCGGCATCTTTTTGCTCCGCCAATTTTTTGCCACCATCCCCGATGAATTGTGGGAGGCGGCGCGGATTGATGGGGCAGGGCATTTGCGCTTCTTAATCACCATCTGCCTGCCAATTGCCCGCCCTGCGGTGATGACTGTGGTGTTGTTGGGTTTTGTGGGGAGTTGGAATTCGTTTATGTGGCCCATCATAATCACCGAAACCGACACATGGCGACCGCTGATGTTGGCATTGGATAATTTTGTGGAAGATGCGGGTGCGCGGACGCATCTGCTGATGGCGGGGGCATGTATTACCATCGCCCCGATATTGGTCATCTATTTCATCGCCCAAAAATCGTTCACGCAAGGCGTTGCGACCAGCGGCTTGAAGGGCTAGATTTGGACAGGATATATCATGTCCCTACAAGCTATCGTGCAGGCTGTAGGGACGGCATACATGCCGTCCACAACATCACCATTCTTTTGGTGCTTCTCCGAGATGTAATGGCTCGGTTATGAACACAAATAGCATAAAATCGTATTTTCCAATCAGGAGGAAATGCAACACATGTTCAAAAAAGTAATGTTGTTTTTCATCATCATTTTGGCTTTGGGGATTCTCCCAACCTTCGCTCAAGACGACCCCTATGCCGATGTTGACCCCAGTGGACAAACCGTGACCTTCTGGCACAACCACACCGGTGGTCGCGCCCGTGCATTAGATGTTATCGTGCGCGTGTTCAATAACCCCACCGCCGATTGGGGCGCTGAAAACACAGAATTCTTTATTGCCCCCGAAGAAGGCGACCCCGTTGACCTGAACGCGCTCGCCATCGCCCTCAAACCGGTTGCCGAACAATATAACACCTATGGCATCACCGTTGAAGCCAGCAATCAAGGCGGTTATGGTGAAATTTTTGAAAAAGTTCGTCTTGCCATTGGCGCAAACGAAGCCCTCCCCAACTTGACCGTTGCCTATCAAAACCAAGCCGCCACCTATCAATTCGATAGCGCAGGCGAATCGTTGGTAGACCTGAACCTGCTCATCAACAGCCCAACCTGGGGTATGAGTGAAGAAGAAATTGCCCAATTCTTTACGGGTATTTGGGAATCGGATGTGTTCCCAACCTTTGGTGGTGAACGCTATGGCTTCCCCGTGCAACGCTCGATGGAAGTGCTGTATTTCAACGTAACATGGTTGGAAGAACTCCGCGCCAATGGTCTCATCAGTTTTGACGGTGCGCCAACCAGCCCCGACCAATTCCGCGAAGCCGCTTGTGCCGCCAGCGCCAACCCATTCAGTGCCGCCGCCGCCGATGCGCCCGAAAGCGCGATGGGTTATGAAATGCGAATTGATGCCTCCAACTTCGCCGCGTGGGTGTTTGCCTTTGGTGGCGACATTTTCGATTATGAAAATAATGCCTATACCCTCAACACCACCGCCGCCGCCGAATCAATGGCATTCGTGCAAGGCTTAATTGCCGATGGTTGCGCCCGCATCCAAACCAACGCCAGTGAACGCACCGCCCAACGCAATTTCGG
>JALONZ010000518.1 GCA_025454675.1 Anaerolineae bacterium
GGAAAATATCTAATAATCGTAAAAATTTCATTCTAGGTGTAATGTTTATATCCAATATTTTCCTTTTCATTACTGTTGTTGGGTTATTCCTCTACGTGCTTTAGCCTCTCTTAAATGAAAAAGAAGTCAGTACAATGACATATTCACTCTATCGTCATACCTTCCATACCCAACGCAAAGCCGTACTGGTGGTTACAGGAATATTTATTTTTGCACTTTACGGTATTGCGACAGGGGGGGGGAGTCCTACATTACAAATTAATTTGAATACACAATTTAATTTGGCGCTGGGATTTTTGCCCGCATTGGTGCTATTTGCGGTTGCCTTGTTATTATCGTCATCCATCACCCCCGAACAACATCACTTGGTTGAAGTCCATGCCACCCAACCCCGTCCCTATTCACAAGTGGTTCGGGATAAAATGCTGGTTAGTTTTGTGATAATCATCGTCCTCATCCTATTTTACCTATTCGGCGCGGTCATCACGATGAATGGGGTGGTAGATGGGCGGGTATGGGTGACACTTATCGGCAACATGATATTTCTAATTGCCAGCACAGGTCTCATCTTATTCGCAATTATGGCGGGGCGTGATGCACGGTTGGGGCAAATTGTCGCGTTGTTATTGTTCATCGCCTTAACACAAATCCTTCTCCCCAATAATTTGCAAGCCATCAGTCCCATCACATTCATATCTGATAATTTGTCATCCCCAGTTTGGTGGCTCAGTCGGGCGGGATATGCGCTATTGGGGATTGGATTGGGCGTAAAAGCCCTTAAAATCGCCGACAATACCGATTATTTATTGATTGGCGCATCACAAAAACGCCAAAAAACGCGCAAATCATCAGCAAAAGTACCCGCCCCAAGTCGGATTGGGCGCATCACCAAAGAATTGCCCCTGCCGATTGCGATAACCCTATACGAAGCCTATATCATCTTACGACAAGGCTTTATGCCTATTTTATTCGGCGTGATAGGTGTGTTTATTGTCATCAACACGATTGCGAATGCGGGGCAAATGGGAATTACCACATATCAAATCATCAACGCAATCGGGCTGATAACCTACGTCACGATTTTTCTGCCATTTTTGGTGGTGGATAGCACATGGCGCGATGCAGAGGCGGGCAGGCTAGATATGCGCCTCGCCACCCAATCACATCGGGCTTATTTGGCGTATAAGGCGTTGGGCATCGGCTTGGCGACTGGGGTATCGGTGATTTTGGGTGCGATTTTGCCGTATATGTTAGGTGTTATTGCTGGCAATCTGGTGCTATTCGGCAATTTTACATCAGCATATTGGGGTGCCGTGTTATTCGGATTGCTCTCTGGGTCGGTTTATTTGAGCGTGATGGGCTTGTTCATCGGCGCGATTTTGCATCGGGTCGGGGTGGTCATATTGCGCGGTGGCATATTACTTCTCAGCGTGATTTTGCAAATTAACACCGCCAGCAGTTTGGTCGGGAACATTTTGTATCCGACAGGCACCATGACGCACGTCACGACCAACGATTGGTATCGGCAATTCACTAACAGTATATTTGCGCCCGATGTCATTCCAGAAACAGTCGTTTCTTTTCCTATACTCATGCTCCCGCTTGCATCTGCATTGATTCAAATGGGCATTTTGTGGCTGATTGCCTCCGCCGTATTCACTTATACAACCCGTGAAAGGTAATAGGATGATTGATATTCGTGATTTGAGTAAAACGTATTCAGGGAATATTCACGCCCTCAAAAATGTGAATTTGCATTTATCTGGTGGCATTATCGGCTTGGTTGGGCAGAACGGCGCGGGCAAAACCACCCTGATGCGGATTATTGCCTCATTGCTCAATCCCACACAAGGCGCTGTGATGGTGGGTGGGTACTCGGTACAATCGGAATCTGACCGAGCCAAAATCCGCGATATGATTGGTTACTTGCCTCAAGCCAACGGGTTTTATGCCGAATTGACGGTTGAACAGAATTTAGATTATTTTGCACTCCTAAAAAAAATGGATGATAGCCTGAATCGTGCCAATATGATAAATGCGGTTTTGGATGCGGTGCGCCTCGAATCGGTTCGCAAGCGTCCTGTTCGCACCTTATCGGGTGGGATGAAACGGCGGTTGGGCATTGCCATCACCTTGCTGAATCAGCCCAAAATTTTGATTTTAGACGAGCCAACAGTCGGCTTAGACCCCGAAGAACGGCAACGCTTTCGGCAATTATTATCAGAGTTGGGGCAGGGGCGATTGATTTTGTTGTCATCACATATTTTGGAAGATATTCAACAAATTGCGGACAAAATGGTCATCATTCATCAGGGCGCGGTGATATTTGATGGTGATTTGCCCACATTAACCCAACAAATGCAAGCTACCTCTATTGAGGATGCTTATTTGCAATTATTGGCGGTTTCATGACATTCTGCGCCTGAAATATGCCTTTCATCACCTGTGTTCTTCTGTGAAATGTTGCACAATGTATGTAGACGGCATCTCACATACACACAGATACAGAGGTGAACATGAGAACACAAGCACCACCAATAGACCCCCCAAGCGATGATAAGCGGTGGCGGATTGTCAATGCAACCATGCGCCGACACGGGTACACACCCCGCGGACTTATCGAAACCCTCAATACTGTACAACAATCATTCGGATATTTGGACGAAGCGGCGTTGCGCTATGTGGCGGCGGCGTTGCACGTCCCCCTCAGCAAGGCGTATGGCGTGGCTACCTTTTATCACTTTTTCACGCTCAAACCCGGTGGTCGGCATACCTGTGTGGTGTGCATGGGGACGGCGTGTTATATCAAAGGGAGCGCCCATCTATTAGAGGCACTGAGCGAGCATTT
>JALONZ010000519.1 GCA_025454675.1 Anaerolineae bacterium
CGGTCACGCAGGGCATATAAGTCTTTGCGAGAGTCTGTTTTTTCGGCGGGGGTGAACATGCTCCGTCCTGCCGTTCCGCCACCAACCCCTGCAAGCGCATCTTCAATTTGGGGGATATGCCACCAAAAAATGGGGCGGGGGAGTTCGTCTAATGTAAAAAAGCCAATATCTAAAACTTCTTCGGCTTGTGGTTTCATCTCACCGCCGATGATTTCGCCCACAAATAACGCGCCATGAATATCATTGCCGTCACTGAGGCGTGAATAAACACCGACTAATCGCACAATTTTGATGTTATAGCCTGTTTCTTCGCGTGCCTCGCGGACGGCGGTTTGCGCTAAGGATTCACCTGCTTCGGAATGTCCACCCGGTAAGCACCAAACTTCAAAATCTTCGCGTTTGGTGAGTAAAATTTTGCCGTCTTGAATGATGGCGATATTTGCGCCTGTGAGTATCATGCAAGCACCTTTTCGTCTGACCGATTGAGAATCGCCGCGATTTCATCGGCGTTGGCATGTGCCTGATGAATTTGATTCGGATAATTGGCACGAATATCGGCTAATTGGTCACGATGATAATTGATGGTTGCATCAGGGTCTTTGAGGACATGCCCCGTCAGGATGCCAACGACTGTTTCATGCGGTTTGATGATGCCCATGTCTGCTAATTTTTTTGCACCTGCTAATGAACAGGCTGATGCGGGTTCGCAACCGATGCCTGCGCGGTCAATTAAGGCTTTTGCATCCATAATTTCTTGGTCTGTGACCATTTCAACCACGCCATTTGTCCATTTGAGTGAGCGCACTGCTTTGGGATAATTCACAGGGTTGCCGATTTTGATGGCGCTGGCAATCGTATGCGCTTTGACGGGCGATAATTGGTCTAATCCGCGTTGGAAACTTTCATATAATGGATTTGCGCCACTGGCTTGAATGACAGCGATGCGTGGCATTTTGGTGATAAGCCCCAATTGATACATTTCGTATAGTGATTTACCAAATGCGGATGTATTGCCCAAATTGCCACCGGGAACGACAATCCAATCGGGTGTATTCCATCCAAGTTGATGAATCGTCTCGATGATGATGCTTTTTTGCCCCTCTAAGCGGAATGGGTTGATTGAATTAAGGGCATAAATACCGAGTCGAATTGAAACTTCACGTACAAGTTCCAAATTTTTATCGAAATCGGCATCAATTTGGATACATGTTGCGCCATATGCAACGGCTTGGGATAGTTTTCCGAGAGCAATATTTTTATTCTCAAAAAAGATGACCCCCTCCATATCCGCAGAGGCGGCATAAGAAGCGAGTGATGCCGATGTGTTGCCTGTGCTGGCACAAGAGACACGGCTCATCCCCAAAACCCGCGCATGAGTGACCCCGCCCGTCATGCCTCTATCTTTGAATGAGCCTGTTGGATTTTCGCCTTCATGTTTGAGATAGAGTGTGCCTAAACCTGCCCACCCCGCCAATTTTGGTACATGATATAAATTGGTGTTACCTTCGGGTTTGCTGACGATGAGTGATTCATCCACATCAGGATAAATTAATTCTTTGTAGCGCCAGACACCGCTATTATAGGGGGCTTTGAATGTGCCAACACGCGCATCGAATAAGCCACGGGTGACAGTTTTTCTCAATTCAGCCAAGTCATGTTGCACATCAAGCAAGCCACCACAGGCGGGGCAGGCATAAATAACCGAATTTAAGGGGTATTCTTTCTGGCAATCCATACATTGCAGTTTGCTAGACATTGGTGTAACCTCTTTGGGTGTTTGATTAGCATCCCATTAAGGATAACAGTTTTGGCAATAAATTCTAGCGCAAACCCATATCAAAAAGTACAAGCCTTTGCCCCTGCGACTATGGCAAACATGGGAATTGGCTTTGATATTCTCGGACTCGCCTTTCAATCATTAGGCGATGTGGTTGAAGTTACACATCATGATAAGCCCGAAGTCATCATTACTGATATTGAAGGGGATAATGGTTTATTGCCCCGTAACCCGCATAAAAACACGGCATCTGTGGCAATTATGGCGTATCTGAAACAACTCAATCGGCATGATGGCATTGCTATCACCATCAAAAAGGGATTGCCCCTCGCCAGTGGATTGGGGAGTAGTGCATCGAGCGCGGTGGCGGGTGTCGTTGCGGTGAATGCGTTATTGGGATATCCCATGACCAAAGAAGAATTGCTCCCTGCCTGTATGGAAGGGGAGGCGTTGGTGAGTGGGTATCATGCCGATAACATCGCTCCATGTTTGCTGGGTGGGTTGTTGTTGGTGGATGGTATCACATCGGATACAGTTGTGCGCTTGCCCATTCACGATAATATGCACTTTGCGCTGGTCACGCCAAATGTTGCCGTATTGACATCCGAAGCGCGAGCCGTTTTGCCTCAGATGATACCCCTCAAAACGATGATTAAACAGACGGCGGGTGTTGCACGCTTTTTTGAGGCGTTGAATCGTGGGGATTTGGTCACATTGGCGAAAGCGATGGAACTCGATGATGTGGTCGAGCCTGCCCGCGCCCATTTGATGCCCTATTTATATGAATTACGCGAACATGCCAAAGCACACGGCGCATTGGGTTTGGTGATTAGTGGGGCAGGTCCCACATTATGCGCGTTATGTGATTCTGCTGATGTTGCCAAGCGCGTTTCGAGTCAAATGGCGACTTTTTATGAGGAGCAAGGGCTGGGTGCGGTTGCCTATGCGACACAAATCAATACCGAAGGTGCGCGGGTGATTTTGGCGGAATAAGTGTGTGGCATTCCGCCTTCCTTTGGGTTACAATAGAACGACTTTTATCACATGAAAAGATGTGGTCTCTTTGATTG
>JALONZ010000024.1 GCA_025454675.1 Anaerolineae bacterium
GCCTGCTATTTTTCAAGGATATGCTGACCAATTCATGGCAGAAAATCCGGGAATTAGCATCAATGTGGTTTATAGCGGGTCATATACCCAAACCCGTGATACTATCCTCGCAGAAGGCACAGACCCCATTGTCGATGTCGCCATCATGTTAGCAACCGATTTATCCACCTTCATCGCCGATAGCACCATCATCCCACTTTCGCCCATGATTGAAGCGATGGGCGCGGATGGCGAAGCCTATATCACCGATTTCTTCCCTGCCTTTGTTGCTAATGGGATGGATGCCGATGGCATGGTGTGGAGCATACCCTTCCAACGCAGTACCCCCATTTTGTACTACAACGCCACCTTATTGGCGGAAGCAGGCTTAGAAGTCCCCACCAATAACGAAGAACTGATTGCTGTCGCGCAAGCCCTCACCACCCCAGAACGCTTTGGTTTGTTGTTGCCTGTTGCGGGGACATTCCCCATCTGGATTTATCAAAGTTTTGCCGCCGCTTATGGCAAACCGGTGGTAGATAATGACCTGACCAATGTCTATTTCAATACCCCAGAAACACTCGGCGCAGTCGAATTTATGACCCGTGTCGGTTTGCCTGTTGAAGAAGGCGGTTTCGGTGTTGGACCCAAAGGTGGTAGCGCCTGGGGCGAAACCCCAACCGCATTTGTGAGTGGACAAGCCGCCATGATTTATCACACAACCGGTAGCTTGACCAGCATTTTGAATAATGTCGCCAGTTCCGAAAATCCATTTGAAGTGGGTGTGGCATTCTTACCCTCTGGTCCCGCAGGTGAAGATGGGACAGGTTATGGTGCGCCAACTGGTGGCGGTAATTTGTATATTTTCGATAGCGAAGCCACACCCAAAACCGAAGCCGAATTGGATGCGGCGTGGCGTTGGGTGCAATTCCTCAGCTCACCCGAAGTTCAATCCGATTGGGGCGCACAAACCGGTTACATCGCCGCCCGTTATAGCGCGTGGGAACTTGACCCACTCATGAGCCTTGTGATGGAATTCCCACAATATGGCGTGGCGCGTGACCAACTTGAATTTGCCGTGAAAGAATTTGATGCGTATCGCAGTGTTGAGATTCAAAATATCATCAACTTGCAACTGAGCAAAATTTTATCCGGTGAACTTGCGCTTGAACAAGCCGCCGAAGCCCTTGCCGAAGGTCAAGCCCAAATTGACCAATTGCTTGAACCATTTAAGGGGAATTAAAATCTAAACTGTTTTTTTGTGGCGGACATACGAGGCTCAAGCCTCTAGTCCGCCATTAAACCCCTAACTTGTGCATTTTGTAATGGCTGACTAGCCCTTTAGGGCGTATGTCAGCCACCTATCAACTACAAGAAACGTGTCATATCCCCAATCGCTAAATAATTTGGAATTTGCCGATGGAACAATCTGCCACACTCACCCACAGTACCGCCCAAATCCGCCGTATGAAACGCCCACAGTGGCGACATATCTTGCCCTATTTACTCATCGCGCCAACCCTAATTTTAGTGGGATTATTCACCATTTACCCCACCATCCGCACACTGGAACAAAGTTTATATGAACCGGGTGTCAGTATGCGTGATGAACGCGGACGACGTGTTCAACAACCCGATACGTTTGTCGGATTCCAAAATTATGCCGATTTATTCATCGCCCAAGCCCCCCCTCACCCGATTGTCGGGGAATTTTTGCAAATATTGGGCAATACGTTCATTTTTGCGGTCGTCACAGTCGGGATTACCCTACCATTATCATTTTTACTGGCGTTATTGATGAATCGTGCGGTACGTGGCAGGGCATTATGGCGCTTTAGCCTATTCTATCCCGTCTTATTACCCCTCATCGGCGGGGCAAGCATGTGGGCATTTTTATATGGCAACACCAACGGGTTAATTAATATTGTTCTGCGCTCATTCAATATTCCCACCCAAGATTGGCTAAATACCCCCGATTTGGTCTTGTGGGCGGTGATTGTGGTCAATATTTGGAAGCAAGCAGGCTTTTATATGATATTTTATTTGGCAGGCTTGCAAGCCATCCCCAAAGATATTTATGAAGCCGCCGCCTTAGACGGGGCAACTTATTTTCAGGCGCTATATGCCATCACCATCCCCCTCTTACGTCGTACCACCTTATTCTTGTTGGTGATTGCCTCCACGTATGCCTTTCAGACGGTGGAACAATTGGACGTGCTGAATCGGGGAATGCCCGCGAATCGGTCGAATATGTTGTTATGGTACATTTATCAGTTATACCCCGCCTCACAAGCACGCGGTTATGTAAATGCGATTTCGATGGTGCTGGTGGTGATATTACTCACCTTCACCTTCATCAATTTTGCATTTTTTGAAAGGAAAGAGGACGATGGTCAATAAACGCAATGGTTGGAGTGTAGTCGCGGATATAATCACCGCCATCGTCAGTTTGTTATGGGTCGCGCCATTGGTCTTTGCTATCCTCATCAGTGTACGCCCCTCATCCGACCCGCTCAGTGTTGGGAATATTTTCTTTGGGCGGAGCATCACGCTGGAAAATTATCAACGCGCACTCGAACTTGCCCCATGGGAATGGCATTATTTGACCAGTGTACTGGTCGTATTAGGTGTATTAGCGGTGCAAATTATCACCATTACATTGGCGGGTTATGCGTTTGCGCGGATGAAATTTTTTGGGCGCAATATTTTATTATTCGTCTTGCTCATCCAATTGATGATTCCAAGCGGGGTGTTGGTGGTGCAAAATTTAGCCACCATGCGAGCCTTAGACTTATTCGATACCCGTTGGGCATTGATGATGCCGTATTGGGCATCGGCGTTTGGTGTGTTGCTCATGCGCCAAACCTTCCGCGAAATTCCGCCCGAACTCGAAGAAGCGGCGCGAATTGACGGGGCAAATTTGGGGCAGATTTTGCGTTTTGTATATATCCCTCTGTCCATCCCGACTTATATCGCGTTCTCATTGGTATCTATCAGCGCCCGTTGGAATGAATTTTTATGGGCGGCGATGGTCACACGCACGGCAGAAGTGCGCCCCGTCACCACGGGTCTGAGCCAATTGTTTTCTGCCACCGAAGCAGGCACAAATTACGGGCAATTAATGGCAGGGACGATTTTAGTCGTTGCGCCGTTGGTGATATTATTCGTCTTTTTTCAGCGCCGATTCATCGAAAGTTTTGCATCTAGCGGACTCAAATAGACAATAAGCGATTTCTAGGCGTTGAATCCGTATCATGTGGTTATATGTTGAATCTGATTCGTTCAAAAAGGATATAACCACATGAACCGCAAACAATTTTTACTCGCAATTATCGTTTTTGCCTTGCTCATGATGAGCGCCTTAACTGTATCGGGTAAGCCCGCCGAAGTTTTTGGCATTGACCCCGACGAAATTGATTTTTATCCCAATAACCCCCAGGCGGGGATGATGGTCAATCTGAATTATGCGCCTGCCAATGCAGGTTGTGAACTCGCCGCGCCATCGTATCTCAAACCCAATATCCCTGCCCGCCTGACCGAAAATGTGTGGTTTGGTCAGATTATCGGCGGAAATATAGATTATCTGGAACTCCATACCTATTTTGAAACCATGCTTACAAACACCAAAACTGATGCCTATCGGCTTGCACCCAGCGCAGGAAATGCGAATGGCGCGGTTTTAGACGAAGGGACACTCGTCCAAACAGGTGATAATTATGTCTGCATCCCGTTCAAAGACGGCGTGGGGATGTTTTGGGAAGTGAGCCTGAATGGGCGTGAAGGCTGGCTGATGGAGAGCATCCGTTGGCAAAATGTGACGACCCGAAGTGTAGAACTGAGCAGTATGGAAGCCTATTATCTCACACCCCATGTTTACGAACCCAGCGAAGGGGTGATGGGCGGGACGCAATTGCAAGGAAATGATTGCGATGGCACAGCACCAACGCGCCTGAGCATTGGCGAAAAAGCCTATTATATGGGTCATATCGTCAATAATAGCGCCTATAATCCCGCCGTAACTGAGCAAATCTATAACACCATTGTCGGATATGCCCGCTTTAATGTTGGCAACGCGCCCCAAATGCCATTCATCACCAGTTTCCCGTGGGAGCAAACCAGTTTGGTCAATCTTGTAGATAATACCGAGCAAATTAACGAATTACTCGAAGAATACATGAATGGTGGCAATACAAACCAATCCGAAGAGGACAATGAAGCCGAAAATGAAGAACCTCAACTGATTTCCGAAAATAATTTCCTCGCCCTGCCCATTCCGTTGGGGCAAGTCATGGATATAGTGGTGGCGGGACCACTTTGCACCCGTCGTAGCCACTGGGTTGATAGAATCGAAGTGGTAAATGGTCAAATTGTGGATAATGGCTATGAAACGCATGAATCCTTCGTCTGGTGGCAAGTAGATACCAACTTACTCGGATTGGACTTGGGCAGTGTGTGGATTGCCGAAAGCATCACCCGCCAAGCCCCATGGGGACGTGTGGATTATTACCTACTCACACCGGATAGTTTTGTGAATAATGTACCCAATACCTACGATACACCTCTATGGAAACCCACTGATATTCGCCCTGCATTGACAGAATTAGGTGAACAATCCTCGTGTGTGGGCATTTTATCCAGCCAATTATTTGGTGGTAGTTTGGCAGAACCCAATGGTAGCGCCCTGAACCTGCGTACTGTTCCCAATGGGGATGTGATTGGGCGTGTCGAAATGGGCGAACAAATCACCGTCTACGGTGAATCGTTGTGCTGGGGTGGCTTCCGTTGGTGGCAAACCAGTCGTGGTGGATGGATTGCCGAAAATAGTCACACCACTGCCTTGTTATTGCCCGCCGTCCAAAAGGTTGCACCGCCCATAGAGACTGAAATGGCACAAACCGCGCCCATCAGCACGCCTGTACCCACCGAAGCCGTTGCGACTGAACCCGCGCCAGTGGTGACAGAAGAACCGACCCGCCCCGTCATCACCGAAGAACCAACTCGCCCCGTGTGTGACCCGATAACAGGCGCAAATTGCTAAATAAACTTTGGAGGGGGCATAACACCTCCTCCAAAATGGATTTTATTCGATAATCGGGATGGGCAACGCACCCAAATTGCGAATTGCACCAAAATCGGCGGGGAACCAACCTTCTACCCAGTCATCACCACAATAGGCTTCTACCAAATACCAGCTACTATCGCCTGTTTTGCCAATGATGACATATTCAAGGTCGCCTTCTAATTGGCAAATCACACCACCTGTATTAAGCGGGAAGGCATATAACGGACTGGTAATCCACAAATAGAAACGTGGGGGCAAAATTTCACCTTGTGCTTCGATTGGGTCTAGGATGGGGACATTGGTCAAATTGCCACGCACCAAAATCAAATCATTTTTAATCCAACCGCGTGTTTCATCCACCAAAACCAACCACCAAGTGCGGTCTTCATTCACGCCCAACACGATAAGTTCTGTGCCACCACTCACACGCGCCACCACTGTATATTCGGGACCATCACCACTGCGTAAATTGGCGCGGAAGGTATTCACAATCAGATACCCTTCATAATTTTCGCCAATATTTTCAGGGTTTGTCACCAGTGGCGATGAGGCGTTAATCGCCACAGAGGGCGATACAACCCGGTCTTCTGGAAATGGGAGTGGGGTTAAGAAGCGTGGGAAATTATCGCAATTGCCTTGCACTTGATAGACGGGTTCTTCGGCATAGCCATTGCCAGCCGAACTGAATACAGTGACAGTCAGTGGGTTGGCTGTTGGGGCAGAATCCCATTTGAATGCCACGCCATCGGTGATATACAAGCCCCCCCCGACGATGAATGATTCAGCAACGGGTCCAAAAATGAGTTTGCCCGTGCCATCAGTGGCGTAAATGACCAACTCTTCACGACCAAGCCCCGTATTATCGCGGGTGAGGACAAATCCCCCACCATTACTACGAAATCCATCACAAGTGACTGTCCAACTGGCATCATCCCGTTCTGCCGCACTTATAACTGCCATATTAACGAATAGCATCAGCATCACACCTAGCGCCAATACAACCCGCCAGCGACCTTTTTCAAAAAGCATATAGCCCGTTCCTTTCTGTATAAAATTGGGTCAAAGACTTTCTATAGTTACCCTTAATCATGCGCTAAAATGCACTTTTTGGCAACTTATCTGGCAGATAAAGCATTAGATAAGTTTTGTGTGCATGGATGATTAGAAAAACTACCTACCACAAAAAATTTATGCTAAGATGATTATGAATAATCTTGTTCGTTTTAAGTTTTTAGGATGTGTGGTTTACTAAGTTGATGATGAAGCTAATTCTATTTTCACTCATTATCATACTGATAGTGTCATCCGGTTGTACAGCATCCCCGATGCCAGATGATGCGCTGAATGTCACCGTGACCGAAAAATCACCGGAAGTCGTTCAAACACGCCTACCAACTGTCAACTTGACCATCCAAGATATTCACCTCTCATTACCCTATCCACAAGATTGGGAAACCTATACAACCGAATATGGTATCGTCTTGGCAGAATATTTGGGGTCAGTGGCAACCGAGGGGCAATTGGGGGGCATCCTTGTTCACCTCTTCATCCCACCATTAGACGGGTTCGATTTACCGATTGCCAACGAGACCAACCGCGCCCTCATTATCCTGCGTGAAATCCTCACCCATCCCGATTATGTTGGAGATGCGACCGTGAGTGAGCCATACCCATTCATGTGGGGCGAGTGGGAATCGGCATATTATTTGATGGATAATGGCGAGGGCAATTTGACCATCGTTATCGGCATTTTAGACCCGTCCATCAATAAATTGGTGACGGTGAGTGTGAGCGCCCCTGCCGAAGATGAGGCACGGATTCGCCCAAGTTTAGCCACCTTACTCAATAATTTGGTGATTAACAATCATGCCCTATCAGGTGATGTATTAGAGCGCGTTTTGCCCAACCCATTGGTCTTTCCAAGACACCAACCCGCATCATAGATTCAACATCGTTTATCAAACGCCTAATAACCTCATCGTTGCGAAATCCCTATTTATGTTATAATCCGATTGAAAATGGTGATTCTTGATACCAATAAGGAGTCGTGGCATGTCGGCTACATACGACAAACTCAAAGCATTATTAGATACCCAGAAAAAACTGAGTGATGATGATATTACCAAAGCCATTGCCGCCGATGGCGAAATGACAGACGAAGAAAAAATGAAGTTGGAAGCAGACCGCCTCGAAGCCAATAAGTCGTCTGCCCCCGCCACCATTACAATGGAACAATATTTAGAAGCCTGTAAAGTGTTAGATACTGCCCCAGAAGGCTCGGATGAATATAAAAAAGCCGAAGCCCTTGTGGAGCAATATGAGAAAGGGCAATAAACAGACTTATGACCACTTACCCATCACAAGAACGCTTTATCCCCTATCCCCAACCGCAACCAGAACCAGCAGGCATGAACCCATGGTGGTTTCGGCTACCCATTTTGGCGGTGACGGGTGGCGTTTTACTGGTCTTAATCCTCATCATGGCACTCGCAAGTTTTCGATTTGCCTACCTAGACCGTATCACACCTGGCGTTTATGTGAATGGCATTGCACTCGGTGGCATGACTCAGCAACAAGCCGTCACTGCCCTATCCGAATGGTTTACCTATCCCCAAAACACGGTTTTCACCTTCCGCCATAATGACCAAATTTGGCAATTTACGGCGGGGGTACTGGGTGTTTCGTTTGATGTTGAGTCTACCGTCAACCAAGCCCTCGCCGTGAGCAATAACCCGTCTCCCGTGCGCGGGTTAGTAGACCAAGCATCGGCATGGTTTAGTGGCAAGGCAATCGCCCCAATTTTGCAATATGACCCTAATATCGCCTATCAACAACTCACACGCATCGCGGCACAACTCAATCGCCCCGCGCAAAATGCCCATTTAGAATTACAAGGCACACAACTCATCACCGCGCCCGCGCAAACGGGTGTGACGATGGATGTGGATACCACACTGGCGCAACTTTCGCCCTATCTCCAAAATTTATATGGCGGCGCAGAATTACAATTGGTCGTGAATGAAACCGCGCCTGCATTAGCCGATGTGACTGGCATCGCCTCGCAACTAGAGGCGGTATTCTCCGCGCCGATTCAACTCACCGCGCAAGGCGTGAATGGCGAAGCATTGGGTCCGTGGACAATCAGCACAGACCAAATTGCGGCGCTGGTGCAAGTCGAATTGGTTGATAATGGGAATGGCACATTCAGTTATCAACCCCAAATAGATATGAGTGCCTTCGCCCAATCATTAGAATCCCTTGCACCAGGGTTAATCGGGTTGCCCAAAGATGGACGGTTTTTATTTGATGATGCCACCGGGCAATTAGTCGTTTTGCAACCATCCGTATCGGGGCGCACCTTGAATGTGGATGCCACCTTACGCGCCTTAGAACAAGCCGTATTCAGCCGAGATAACCGCGTGGTGGCGATGGTCTTTGACCTGACCCCCGCCCGTTATCATGATGCTATCACCGCGCAAGAATTGGGCATCACGCAAATGGTTGGCGAAGCAACCACCCTCTTCACAGGGTCAGGCGCAAATCGGATACATAACATCGTAGAGAGCGCACGCCGATTCAATGGCATCATCCTTGCACCTGATGAAGAATTGAATTTTAACGCCATTTTGGGCGATGTTTCGCTGGAATCGGGCTTTGTGGAAAGCAAAGTGATTTCTGGTGAACGTACAGCCGATGGCATCGGCGGGGGCATTTGTCAGGTCAGCACAACACTGTTTCGTGCGGCGCTCAACGGCGGGTTTTGGATTAATGAGCGCAGTGGTCATGCCTACCGTGTGGGATTTTATGAACTGAACGCGCCAGCAGGCTTAGATGCCGCCATTTGGACACCCGACCAGAATTTTCGGTTTGTGAATGATACCCCCTATCACCTATTGGTTGAGGTGGACGTTTTTATAGACCGCAACGAAATTCAATTCCGTTTATATGGCACAAATCCGGGGCGCATTGTTGAGATTAAACCACCGACTATTCAAAACGAAACACCACCCCTTCCCGCACGGTATGAGGTGAATTATGACTTACAACCGGGTCAAATCGTGCAAGTGGATTGGGCAGTGGGTGGCGCGGATGTGACAACGGTTCGGCTCATCAAAGATTTGCAAGGCAATGTGGTGCGGACAGACCGTGTATTCACCCATTATCAGGCGTGGGGCGCGGTGTATCAGGTCGCACCGGGTGATTACCGTTTGACTACGCCGTGAGGTGTGAAGATGGTGCTACGCTATCCGCAAAATTTATTTCGGGGGATTAACCCCATCCTCAACAGCCATCTGATTGGGGGCAGGTGGCATAGTTTTCATACGGTACATATCACCGATTTGATGAAATTGTTCCGCAAGGGGTTACATCCGTTGGGCTACACCGCTAATATTGAACAATCTTTGCAAATTCGGCGCGATTCTGCGATTATCGGCTCACCCGAATTGGATGTCAGTTTATATGATGTATCCCAAAATCCGCTCATCCCCACCCCATTTTCGGGTTCATCTACGCAACATATCATCCCTGTGTTGGATTTAGTGCATTTGGGGATGATGAAATCGCGCAACCGCGTGCGCTTGGCATTTATACCTATCAACAACGCCCTGATGCACTTGGAGAATTAATTGGCTGGCTGGAATTTTTATCCCCATCGAATAAACCAACGGGTCAAGATGCGTCATATTACCGCGCCAAACGCCTCGAATTGCTCAAAAAAGGGTTGGTGTTCATCGAACTAGATTATCTGCATCACACCCCGCCTACATTTGATACCATTCCCCCCTATCGGTTGGTGCGTAGAGGCATGGCGGATGATTTTATGGGACACCCTTATCGGATTGTCGTGATGGATACGCGCCCTAGTTTGCAAGAAGGCATGGCAAGCATCAGCGAATTTGACGTAGATAGCCCTATCCCATCGGTGATGATACCGTTGAATCGTGGTGATGAATTGCATTTCAATTTTGATGAGGCATATCAAAAAACATTTGAGGACGGGTTATATGGGGATTTGGTAGATTATAACATTCCACCCGATGATATGGCGCGATATAGCCCCAATGACCAAGCACGCATTTTGACCCGCTTGTGTCACATCCGCGAAAAAATAATTTTTCCGCCCAGTGAATTAACCCCGTTGCCCCTCGCAGACGCATGGGTGTGGTGGCGTAAAAGATAATAAGAGCGCCAATTGCGCCCTTATTGAAGATGATAATCACAGTCTCAAAAAATAATTTTCATAAATAATCGCGCAGGTGACGGCTACGGCGTGGATGACGCAAACGGCGTAAGGCTTTGCCTTCAATTTGGCGGATGCGCTCACGGGTGAGTCCAAATTTTTCGCCAACTTCTTCAAGGGTATAACTTTTTCCATTTTGCAACCCAAAGCGCAGGCGCAAAATGCGGGCTTCACGCGGGGTTAGCGTGCCGAGCAATTCTTCAATTTTTTCGTGTAACAATTTGTCGTGGGTACTTTGGGCGGGTGTGGGAATGCTATCATTTTCGATGAAATTGCCCAATTCGCTATCTTCGTCTTCGCCTACAGGTTGTTCTAGGCTGAGGGGTTGCCAACTCACACGGAGCATCCACTGCACTTTGCGGACTTCCATCCCCATTTCGCGGGCGATTTCATGCACATCG
>JALONZ010000520.1 GCA_025454675.1 Anaerolineae bacterium
ATGCCCATTTACCCCGTCAAATCGGCTGGTCAGCCCCGTTTACGGGGCTTCCAAACCGCGAATAGGCAGGTGCTTTGAGCGCCTGCCGAGAACAATTGACGAATTTCGGCTATTTAAGACCTCTAAACCCAGACTTATGGGTAACGATAAGCCAAAAATTGGAGAGGGGGTTAAAACCTAGCCTAGAAACAGGTTTCTGCCCCCTTTCCCCACGCGGAGGGGATAAGGGGGCAGGGGGATAGGGGGTGTTTTTAATATTCCAAGTGACTATTGAGGGTGACGCGCTTGCGGAATACCCAATATGTCCAACCCTGATACATCAGGACAATCGGCACGAATATGAACGCGACCACCGTCATGATGGATAGTGTGTATTGGGTGCTAGACGCATTGTAGACTGTCAGGCTAAAGGCAGGGTCAAGCGATGAGGGCATCACATTGGGGAACAAACTGCTAAATAGCAACACCACCACACCGACAATCACCAGCCCATTGGCGATGAATGCCAAGCCGAATTTTGCGCGGAACAAATTGAATCCTGCGAATACCAACGCGCCAACCGTCACGACCAGCGCAACAATTTGAATGATATTGATGTCTTCAAACATGTTGGTATCAATAAAACTGAAGCCGACAAACACCACAATCAACACCAACGTGGCAATCCACGCGGGGCGGGTAATGGCTTTGGCGCGTTCACGGATGACACCATCCGTTTTCAATTCGAGGAATAATGCGCCGTGCAAGGTGAAAATGGCGAAGGTCACAAAGCCACCGACCAGCGAATATGGATTGAGCAAGTCGAAGAATGTGCCGACATACGTCATGCTGTCGTCAATCGCCAAACCGCGCACGATATTGGCAAATGCCACACCAAATAAAATGGCGGGGAGCAAACTGCCGATGAAAATGGCATAATCCCATGTTTTGCGCCAACGCGCATCTTCCATTTTACTGCGGAATTCAAACGCCACACCGCGCACAATCAGCGCCAACAAAATGAGGAACAACGGCAGGTAAAACCCGCTAAACATGGTCGCATACCAATGCGGGAAGGCGGCGAACATCGCGCCACCAGCCGTCAACAACCAAACTTCGTTGGCATCCCACACGGGTCCGATGCTATTAATCACCACACGGCGTTCTGTATCATTTTTGGCGATGAATGGGAGCAAAATGCCCACGCCATAATCGAATCCCTCTAGGAAGAAGAATCCCGTGAACAACACGCCAATCAAAATAAACCACAAGTCATTGAGTTGCATGATTTTTTATGCTCCTTAATAATTCACTGCCAATTTGCCATCGGCGACCATTTCGGGTGTGGGTTGGGCGGGCTGAGTCGGTTCGATGCCTGCGCTACCATATTTCCACAGGAGCCAAATATCGGCGACCATCAACACCCCATACACCAACGTGAAGGTGATGAGCGTAATCCACAATTCGGGGATACCTACATTGGGCGAAATGGCTTCTTCGACACGCATTTCACCGAACACGATCCACGGTTGCCGACCAAATTCGGTGAGCATCCAGCCCGTTGAATTGGCAAGGTAGGGCAGGAATATGGCGAATACCATCACCGCCAGATAGAAATTGCGGTTGGGCAATGTGCCACGCAAGCGGAACCATGCGCCGACCAAAATCAGCAAAAACATCAACATGCCTGCCCCAACCATCGCGCGGAAGCTCCAATAGGTGAGCCAAATGGCGGGTGGGATGTAATCAATCGCGTCTAAACCGTATTGTTCGGCATAGGCTTGGTTAAATTTATCGGCAAATTGGGTTTGATATTCGGCATTCAGGCTATTCAGACCGCGCACCATGCCATCGGGGGTGTCGTAGGTGAGGAAACTGAGCAAGGATGGGATGCGGACATTGACCACCGATTCGCGGTTGGCTTCGTCGCCAATTTGGAACATCGAAAGCCCTGCGGGGTCTTCATCTTCCCACAAACCTTCTGCCGCCGCCAATTTCATCGGTTGGTAGTCTGCCATATGTTGCCCTTGCATATGCCCGGCGAACATCGTGCCGAGTACCGCTACAAAGCCCACCGCCATCGCCAAATTGAATGACCGTTTGAAGATGAGGACTTCTTCTTGTGATTTTTTGTGTTTGCGAATCAGGTGATAGGCGCTGATACCCATCACAAAGAAGGCGGCGGTAGTGAATCCACCCAAAACGACATGCGGATATTGATGCAACACATTCGGGTTGGTGATGAGCGCCCCGAAATCGGTCATGGTGGCGCGTCCGTCCACAACGGTATAACCGACTGGGTTTTGCATGAAGCTATTGGCGGCTAAAATCCAAAAGGCGGAGATATTTGTGCCGATTGCCGCCAACCAAATGCTGGCTAAATGCAGACCTTTGGGTAATTTATCCCACCCAAAAATCCATAATCCCAAAAAGGTCGATTCTAAAAAGAACGCCATAAGTGCTTCGACTGCCAGTGGTGCGCCAAAAATATCGCCCACAAAGCGCGAGTATTCTGACCAGTTCATGCCGAATTGAAATTCTTGCACGATACCCGTCACAACACCCATCGCAAAATTGATGAGGAACAACTTGCCCCAAAATTTGGTCATCTTTTTATACGATTCATCGCCTGTACGCACCCATTGGGTGTGCATGATAGCGACCAACACCGATAACCCTAATGTGAGGGGGACAAAAAAGAAATGATAAACTGTCGTAACGCCGAATTGAAGTCGGGCTAAATCGAGTGCTTCCATAACAATTGTCTCCATTTTTAACAACATAGAAAATTGCTACAATCAGCATAACATGACCAGCCGAAACACTGTAGTTATATACAGCATTTAAGGATGTGATATTTG
>JALONZ010000521.1 GCA_025454675.1 Anaerolineae bacterium
AATGGATGGAGACGGTTGAACAACTCGTTATGAGAAATTGTAATACGCCAATAACTTGGCGGTGTACTGGTTGGTAAAATACCACCAAATGGCACATCTATCGCCCAATTTGGACCCGTATTTGTCTGGTCATTGGCAAAACGAGTGGCAGTATTGGCATTTCCCGAACTATCAGCGATGCTATTACCAACCCCTTCATCGAAATGATACAACGCCACGGTGTTGGCATCGGTTGTGAATGGGGCGGATGGACGGGTGAAATTGGCGCTGTACCGCACGGTGTTCGAGATGCGTAATTCATCAAAAAAGCCATTATAGGGCGGATATGTGGCGGGGTCATAATCATGTTTTTCTGCACCGAGTACGATGAACGGTTCGTTATTGCAAGGCTGATTGCCCCCGCTCCCACATAAATTACTGATGCTACGGGTATCATCATAACTGAGGTTGCCTGTTGGACCCGTTGCTTGTGCTACTTGTGTCCCATCTATAAAAATTCGCATGTTGCCCGTGCTGGCTTGACGGGTGACTGCAATATGTCTCCAAAACCCATTAGCGACAAACGTACCACCGCAAATGGTTGTGGCAGATGAGCCGTTATTTACACCGAATGCAATTTTATTGCCATATAACGAAACCCCATAATCGCCATAACTTAAATTGCCGAACAAATCACGGTCTATAATGATGTTCCCGTTAATCCATGTGTCTGTGCCTTCGGTGCATGTGCCTGATGTATTGGCACCTGGGGATGCTTTTATCCAAAATTCAATCGTGAAATCGCCACTTTCGGATGGGCGAGTGGGGTCGCCACCAATATCGGCGGGACGATGCGGATGAATCGGGATTTTAACCCGCCCTAAGTCGTTGAAGCCATAGCCTAAAAATCGGAGTGAATAACCGCCAGTTTGCGCCAATGATGTCCCATAGTTGGCTGTTCCCATAATGATGAGCGATAAAACAAGTAATAATACAAGGCTAATCACGCTAACTACGCGCATGGTAATAAGTCCTTCCTACTGTGATATGTCTATTTTACCGTAAGATATGGGCTGTGGTTGCGGTCTATCATCATGTATTCATCATCTCCCATTGACATTTTTATGAGATGGTGACATGATAATTGATACTCAATATCATTTACAAAGGTCATTTATTAACGTGATTGCACAACTTCCCTATTCTAATGCCATTCATTCATTGACTGTGGATAACCTCTCGGCGGGGTATCGCGGGGCGCAATTTGCCATATCTCATATCACCTTTCAGGTGGGTGTGGGTGAAAAAGTGGCGCTCATCGGACCCAACGGTGCCGGAAAAAGCACCTTATTCAAGACATTGGTGGGGATGATTCCGCATCAAACAGGTTATATTTCCTTACATGGCGAAGATTGTCGTACTAGCCACAAATTATTTGGCTATGTCCCGCAACAAGAAGCGATAGATTGGTCATTTCCTGTTACGGTTGAAGATGTGGTGATGATGGGGCGGGTAAAAAAAATGGGTTGGTTCAAATTGCCGAATAAGCATGACCGCCAAATTGTGCATCATGCGCTGGAACAGGTGGGCATGACCGAATTTATCCATCGGCAAATTGGTCAACTGAGTGGTGGTCAGCGCAGACGGGTATTCATCGCCCGCGCATTGGCACAAGAGACCGATGTTTTGCTGTTGGATGAGCCGTTCAACGGGATTGATGTGACCGCCGAAGCCGAAATTTTAGCCACCCTAGAGTCGTTGCAAGCCAAAGGCATTACCATGCTGGTCGCCACCCACGATTTGCAATTGGCGCAAACCCGTTTTGACCGTGTGTTGGTCATCAACCGCACCCTCATCGCCGATGGTACACCGCGCGATATTTTTACACCCGATATTTTGCGCCGTGCCTATGGCAATCGTGTGGGGGTATTTGAACACGGCGGACAATCTACCATGATTTTAGAAGATAGTCTCGTCTAAACAGCCACACAAAGCGATTATCATGACCCTAGAAGAATTTTTCATTGCGCCCCTGCAATATAATTATATGCGTGAGGCAATTTTCGCCGCGATTATGGCAGGGCTGACCAGTGGCGCGATTGGTGCGTTTGTGGTTGTGCGGGGCATGTCGTTTTTTGGCGATGCGCTGGCGCATAGCATCCTGCCCGGTGTGGCAATTGCTTATATTTATGGCACAGGTGCATCGGCATTGCCCATTTTGAGCAGTATTGCCGATGAAGATGTGCGCCTGTTCATCGGCGGATTGGGCGCGGGGATATTTTCGGCGGTATTGATTAATTGGCTGACGCAAAAAAATCGGTTGAAAGAGGATACCGCCATTGGCATCATCTTTGTGGCAATGTTCGCGCTGGGGATTGCCATCATCAGCACCGACCCACGCGCCTATCAACGCGACCTGACGCATATTTTATTTGGGGATATATTCGGCATCCGCGATTCAGATTTGTGGATTATGCTCATCAGTAGCGGGGTGGTCATTATCACCCTGATTTTATTCTTCAAAGAATTATTGGTGGTGAGTTTTGATGATGGATTGGCGCACGCGCTCAAATTGCCGTCTGGCGGATTGCAATTATTATTGCTGATTTTGGTGGCGGTGACGATTGTGGCGAATTTGCAAGCGGTGGGCGTTGTATTGATGCTTGCCATGCTCATCACACCCGCGGCGACGGCGCAACTGATGACCAAACGCCTGCATCACATGGCGCTGTTATCTGCCGTCATCGCGTCTATCAGTGGGGTCGTGGGGATTTATGTATCGTGGCATTTGCATATCGCCGCCGCCCCTGCGATTGTGTTGGTCGTCACCAGTTTATTTGTCATCACATTTGCGACAGGG
>JALONZ010000522.1 GCA_025454675.1 Anaerolineae bacterium
GCAGAAATTTGGGCGGGGATTGATGCCCAAGAATATGTCAATCAGTTGCGGGATGAATGGGATAGCTAACTTATGAATATCAAGGATGCTTTTAAGGGAATATCTAAATTGGCGTTTGATACAGCCCCAATCATATATTTTGTAGAAAAGCATCCTGATTATTTACACAAGATGCGCTATATATTTCAACGTGTTGATATGGGGCAAATCATGGCGTGTAGCGCAACGATTACACTAACTGAGGTATTAAATTTTCCAATCCAACAAAATGCCGTTCAACTCATAAAAGAATATGAGGATATTTTGCAAAATAGTAAAAATTTCCAACTTATTCCAATAGATAGTGCCATTGCGCGGGTTGGCGCTCATTTACGTGCAAAATATCGCCTTAAAACACCTGATGCACTTCAAATCGCTACCGCTTTAGAAACAAAATCGGACGCATTTTTGACCAATGATTTTCAATTAAAACGTGTTCAAGAACTGCCTATCATCATTCTGAGTGATTTAGTCATTTGATGACTATTTTACCTTTGATATTGACGCAAAAACATATCAAGACTATCATCAAGTGTATGACTAAAAATACAACTTCAAACGCACAAGTCCGCTAGTCGGGTAGCGTAATCCCCCCGACACCCCCATAAATGTCCCCCTCACATGCACGCTATCATGTGACATTATTTGATTTTTCATCATTCAACACATTCTAACAATTACACAAAAGGGACATATCATGTTTATCTCTACGAATCCAGTTATCAAACACCTAGACAACGGTTTTATTTTGCGGACAGTGGCAAATCAGACCGACATTGAAAATTTGGCGCGTTTCAATAACATCATTCACGGTGATGGTGTGGACACACTGACACGCGAACTCATCATCAATCACCCGCATACCACCCCAGAAGAATGGTTCTTCATCGAGAAAGACGGCGTGATTATCTCATCCTTATGCCTTATTTCATGGACGTGGCAATTTTGCGGGGTATCGCTCAAAATTGGCGAAATGGGCGTGGTCGGCACACTCCCCGAATATCGTGGGCATGGCTTAGTGCGCGAATTGGCAAAGCACCATCGCCATTTGCTGAATGAAGGCGGGTATCACCTGAGCAACATTCAAGGCATCCCCTATTTTTATCGGCAATTCGGTTATGAATATGCCCTGCCCCTAGAAGGCGGCTGGCGCTTCGATTTGTATCTCATCCCCGATGATATGCCAGACGGATTCACATTCCGACTCGCCACCAAACAAGACATCTCCATGCTGATGCGCCTATACGAAACAGCTATGCACGATTTGGATATTTATGCGGTGCGGGATGAAGCCATTTGGGATTATTTATTAGGCGATTCGACCAAAACCGAATATGCCAGTGATATATGGTGTGTTTTGGATGCTCATAATGATATGGTTGGTTATTGGCGTGTGGAGCATCATGGCTTTGGGGATGGATTGAACATCAACGAATGCTCGAATTTATCGTATACGGCGGGGCTTGCATCGTTGGCACAATTCAAAAAATTGGCATTGGCACGCAATAAGCCGTATATCAAGATTCATATACCCCCAAAACACCTAATGACTCGTTTAGTTGAATCATTTGGCGGGCGTGATAACGGGCGCTACGCATGGCAAATCATGATTCCGGATGTGCATCGTTTGTTGACCGCATTAAAACCCGTATTTGTGCAACGCTTGATGAATACGCCATTCGCCAATTTAACCCATACCTTCACCCTCAATTTGTATCGGCGGGCATTTGCGCTGGATTTTCAAAATGGGGTGCTAATGGATGTGAAATCACTCGGCTATTATGAGGGAGAATCCGATTTAAGTATTCCCCCAGACGCATTTACGCAATTGGTCATGGGGCATCGCACACAAGGGGAATTGCGCGAGATTTTCCCCGATGTGAGTTGTTATGGTGTGGCACAATTGATGACCGATTGCCTGTTCCCGCGCATGGACGGTTTCATTCACATGATATACTGATAAAAGGCAATCACAATCACATTTTGGAGCGAATTATGAAACCAATCATCCCCGATTTACTTTATACGTTCACAGGTCTCATCGCTGGACGGGTGTATGCCATCAAAGACCCTGATGGTATCACGATTATTGACACAGGCATTTCACTGGCAGGCAAGCGCGTCCTCAAGCAATTGGTGGATGCAGGTTTTTCCGCGCAAGATGTAAAACGTATCATTATCACCCATGCCCATCCTGACCATGTGGGTGGGTTGCCCTATTTGCACGCGCAAACGGGCGCACAAGTCATTTCATCGGCACTCGAAAAACCGGTCATACAGGGTGAAATTACCATCCCACGCCGTCCGAGTGGAATGCGTCCGCCCAATACAACCGTTAAGCATGTGCCTGTGGCGCGGACAATTGAAGATGGTGAGGTATTAGGGGATGTGATGGGCGGATTACAAGCCCTTCATACAGGGGGTCATGCACCCGGTCACATGGCATTTTGGCAACCCCAACATCAAGTTTTATTTTGCGGGGATGTGATTTTTCGGATGCGCCAAAAAATGACCCTACCATGGGCGATGTTGACGGTGGATATGGCACAAAATAAGCAATCTATCCAAAAATTGGCGACATTCACCCCAAAAATTTTGTGCTTTGGTCATGGTGTGCCAATCACAGAAGGCGCAACCGAAAAACTGCGCGATTTTGCGAAGCAGGTAAATTAAACAAATGGGGCATGAGTCGTTCATGCCCCATTTTATTCTTAAATGGGTTTCAACACGCGGTCTGTCCGCAATTTTTTCGTCAGGATGACGATACCATCGCTATATACTTCTTGAACCGATTCGCG
>JALONZ010000523.1 GCA_025454675.1 Anaerolineae bacterium
CACCGACCAAATTGCTGAACTCTTAGAAAATATGGTGGGGAGCAATAGCAAACGCCCGGATGTGGTGCAACTGCTTGAACAAGAGACCGAGGGTAATATTTTCTTCCTCATCGAGACGCTGAAAGTGTTGGCAGAAGATGCAGGGGCGCTCAATCAGATTGGTAATACCACCCTGCCACAATCCATATTCGCTGGTGGGGTGCAAAAATTGGTGGATAGGCGCTTGGCACGGATTCCAGAGGCGGGCTTAAGGCTTTTGGGGATGATGGCAATCGCAGGGCGGTTTATTAACCTTGAACTGGCTAAATTTATTGTCGGGTTTGATAATGATAAATTGGCGCAATGGCTCGGTTGGTGTTCGGATGCGACCGTATTGCGGGTGGTGGATGACCAATGGCAATTTGCACACGAAAAATTGCGCCAACGGGTCATCATGCGCCTGTCGGATGACGAAAAACGCCGTTATCACAAACTGATTGGGCATGGTTTAGAAGCTGTCACCGATGATACAGGGCAGATTGCGCGGTTGTTGGCATATCATTTTTATGAGGGCGGTGTGATGAGCGATTTTATGCGCTACTTGCCGACCGCTGTCAAGCAAGCACAAGCGATATGCGATTATCATGAGGTGTTGCGCCTATGCGACTTAGCCACCGAGTTGTCGCCTGCCTTATATAAATTGCGGGGTGATGCGTATGAGGGGTTAGGTGTGTATGATGAGGCACAAAGCGCGTATCAAGCCGTCCTTGACCACCCAAAAGCGACTCCCACCGAAAAAATTGGCGCGTTGAATGGCATCAGCGCCTTGCAATGGCGACGCAACCGTTATGATTCCAGCCTGACCTATGCCCAACAAGCCCTGAATTTAGCCCGCCAGCACGCCGATAAATTTGGGGAAGCCACCGCGCTGAATAATATGGGCATCATCGCCAGTGATACGGGACAATTTCACCTGTCGCAAGGTTATTATGAGGCGGGCTTGGCATTGCGCCGTGAGATTGGCGATTTGCAAGGGGAGGGGTATATCCTCAATTCGTTGGGGATTGCCACCATAGACCAAGCCGATTACATACAAGCACGCGCCTATTTTGAGGCGGGCATGACCATTTCGGCGCAAATTGGCAATCGGCACGAGGTGGCATTCGCCAAACATGGGTTATCACATGCCTTATGCGAATTAGGCGACCATGCGCGTGCGGTGGATGAGGCACAAGACGGGTTGCGGATTGCGCGGGAATTGGGCAACCTGCGCGGGATTGCGTTGTGTGCATGGCGGTATGCCACCGCGCAAGGTTTCATCTCACACAAGCTGATTGATGCGGATGGGTTTGGGTTGGCGTTGCGACTGGCGGAATTTATCGGGGATAAATTTTTGCAAGTTCGCATTTTGGCAGATAAAGCGCGGATTTTGGCGCTCATCGGCGATACGAAAGGGCAGGCAGAGGCACTCAAACTCCGTGAGGTGATTTTAGGGACGCTGTGAGGTCATTCTGGGCGCTCATAAACCAGCACCGCCTCTTTAATCACATCTTCCCGAAAATACCGACTCAGTTCATTCGGCGTGCGTAGGTCAACTGATTTGCCGACTAAATCAGATAATTCGGTTTCCATACCGATTATATCCAACAAGGTTATTGGAACATTTGGGATGAACTGAACTAATAAATCAATATCCGATTCTGCATGAAAATCATCTCGTAATGCTGACCCAAACACGGATAATTTTTGAATGGGATGTGCTTGGCAATAATCTTGAATTATTTTTAATGGCAAATCAATCATAATATCACCTCTGTTACTCATTATAGCGCAAAAATTGCGTCACAGCCTCCTGATACGTCTCAGGTGCTTCTAAATGCACCGTATGCCCCACATTCGGCATGACCACCAACCGCGCACGGGGGATTTTTTGCACCATCTCCGCGCCAATGGTTGTGAATTTGGCATCTTTTTCGCCTGTGATGAGCAAGACGGGCATGGTCAACGCGGTTAATCGGTCGCCGAAATACGGTTGTGCGCCCGTCCCCATCCCACGCAGGCTATTCGCCAGTCCTAACGGGTTATTTTTCAGCCGATGCGCCCGTAGCGATGCTTTTATATCCGCCGATTGCGAATCCCACAGGGGCAGACGTTCCCACTCATCCACAAATGCCTCGATGCCACCTGTTAAAATGCGCTCCGCGAGTGCCTCATCACTTTTTATCCGCGTCTCGCGTTCTGATGCGGTAGATAACCCCGCCGAACTGCTTTCGAGGATGAGCCGATGCACTTTGTCGGGGTGGGATAATGCGAATCCGAGTGCCAAACGTCCGCCCATCGAATAACCCAATACGGTGCAGGATGTGATGTTCAGGTGAGCGAGTAACGCGGATAAATCGGCAATTGCGTTTTCCATCTTGTAGCGTGCGGGGTGGGGTGGGGAGATGGTCGCGCCGTGTCCTAGTAAATCGGGCGCAATTAGGCGGTGGGTCTGTGCCAAACGGGGCAGGTGTTGGATGAACGATGCCCCATCACCTGTGAATCCGTGTAGGATGAGGATGGGGTCGCCATTGCCCGTTTGGTGAATGGTGTAGGGGGTGTGGTTTAGGGTGAGAGATGCCATGTGTTCGATAATCCGTTATAATATTTACAGTTAAATTCGTCAATTTATATCGCCCGAAGCTAAAGCATACGGGCTATTTGCCCTGTAAAAGCACCCTGAAGGGTGCTTGCATATCCAATTAGATGGGTAAAATGGTCTTAAAAACCTAAAATACCCGTCAAAATTGGTAGAATAGCCTGCTTCAGCAGGCTTCGCAGATGCTAGGCAGGTGCTTTAGCGCCTGCCGAAAAA
>JALONZ010000524.1 GCA_025454675.1 Anaerolineae bacterium
CAAGCCCAAATCCAAGCCATTCCTGCCTTAACCGCGCAATATCGCACACGCTGGTTGGCGCTCAAATTGCTAGAGGGCGATGATGACATCACCCAAAAATTAGCACATTACCCCGACCTGATTCAAATGGCGCAAGTCGCATCAGAACGCATTGAATCCGCAACGGGTGATGACCCCGAAACCCTCATCACCGATGGGCGGTATGGTTTCATCAATACGCTGGTGAGTGGCGCGTTGACCCGCCCGCGTGAAATGGTCGAAACGGCATCCGATAAAATGGATAAAATCATCACTCACCGCTTGTATGGCGTGCCGATTTTTCTATTTTTGATGTGGTGTGTGTTCCAATTGACCGCCAATGTGAGCGCCCCATTCTTAGATTGGGTGGATGGTGTCATCACGGGACCGATTACGACATGGGTCGTCTCATTACTCGGTGTGGTTGGATTGGGCGGTACATGGATTGAATCGTTGCTGGTGGACGGCGTGATTGCGGGTGTCGGCGGGATATTGGTATTCATCCCCGTGCTGATGGCGCTGTATATGGCAATCGGGGTGTTAGAAGATTCGGGTTATATGGCGCGTGCCGCCTTCGTGATGGATAGGCTGATGCGGGCGATTGGCTTGCATGGTAAAAGTTTCTTGCCGATGCTGGTCGGTTTTGGATGTAGTGTACCCGCCGTATATGCCACGCGCACATTGGAAAATGAATCTGACCGCAAATTGACCGGCTTTTTGGTATCGTTCATGAGTTGTGGCGCACGCCTGCCCGTATATGTGGTGATTGGCGCGGCATTTTTTGGCGCACAATCCGGCAATCTGATTTTTGCCATGTACATGTTGGGGATTATGGTCGCGTTGTTCACGGGGTGGGCGCTGAAAAAGACGGTGTATCGCAATAAACCGCCCCAACCGTTTGTGATGGAACTCCCGCCCTATCGCCTGCCCCATGTGCGTGATGTGTGGCGACAAACATGGGAACGCACCAGTGGCTTCATCCGCGAGGCAGGCACAATTATCCTTGCCACATCCGTCATCATTTGGGTGTTGATGGCGATTCCTGTGCGCGGTGAAGGCGGGTTTAATGATGTTGAACCCAAAGACAGTTTATTCGGCACAGTGAGCGATTTTGCGTCACCCATCTTCACCCCTGCGGGCTTTGGCGATTGGCAAGCGACAGGCTCACTCATCACGGGATTGGTGGCGAAAGAAGTCGTCATCGGCACAATGAGCCAAATTTATGTCGGTGAAGCGGATTCGCCCGAAGCCGAAGAAACATCCCCCACCCCAACCTTTGGCGAGGATGTGGTGGGCATTGGGCAATCGTTCATCGAAGCATCCGTGTTGACCGCCCAAGAAGTGGTGAATATCATCCCGCGCACGCTGAATATTTTGCCATTCGTCCACATGCCTGAAGCCGACTTTTTAGGGCGTGCCGATGAGCCAGAAGATACAACCGCGCTGGAAAATTCACTCACGCAAATTTTCACCCCGTTATCGGCGGTGGCGTTCACGGTGTTTGTGTTGCTCTATACCCCATGTATGGCAACTGTCGGCGCGATGCGGCATGAATTTGGGACGCGCTTCACCATCTATCAGGTGTTATATACCTTTGGTGTGGCATGGCTGATGGCAACAATTGTGTATCAAATCGGCAGTTTAATCGGGTGGGGTGGCTGATATGGCGACCCAATTACGCGAGGTGTTGAATCGGTTTTCTGACCAATCCGCGCCCATTTCGGTGCAAAAAATGGCACGCGAGATGAATATCGAAATCGGCGTATTGCACGGCATGATTGACTATTGGGTACGCAAAGGCAAATTGCGCGAGGTGGTCGGCAATCATACCGGGTGTGTGACGTGTGGCATCAAGGGCGAGTGTCCATTCATCATGACCCTGCCCCGTTATTACGAATTGGCAGATGAGGATGCCCCGCCCGTGTGCGCGACAGATACGCCGTGCAATTGTGGCGGAACATGTGGTTGCTAATCAATCTCATGGTTAGGGCGGACATATGCACCAAAAACGGGACGACCCAGTGGGTCGCCCCTACAACCCACCCGCCTGTAGGGGCGCAGGCATCGCCTCGTCCCGCGTTATCACCTTGTGTTGACCTTATTCTCACACCCCGCGCAAGCGCAATGTCACAATTTGGAATGGGCGTACATAAATCGCAAACTGATTTGGATTCGTCAATCCCACCACTTCTAAATCATCTTCTAGCAAATTGCAGATATGGGCAGATTTAAGCGGGAACGCCGTCACAAAACGCGCCCATCCACGACTGCGATATGGTTCGTAACAACGAATAATCACCCCGTCCCCATCTTCGGCGCATTTGATGGTCTCGATAATCATCCCATCCGCCGTGACCAATGGTGCAAGAAAATTCGGCTTATCTGTCATGTCACCATCCACCACACGCACAGGATGATTCAGCCGATACGCCACCGAAATGGTATCTTCAATCAAATTATCATGATGCGGATACAACCAATAGGTGAAGTGATGTTCGCCTTCATCGGCATGTTCATGGGGCCAAGTCGGGCTTTTGAGCAGGCTTAGGCGCATGACATTATCCCGAATATCATGCCCATATTTGCAATCATTGATGAGGCTCACACCATAATCGCCTTCGCTCAAATCTGCCCATTTATGCCCAACCGTCTCAAATTTTGCCCAATCCCAACTGGTGTTCCAATGGGTAGGGCGTTCCACATGCCCCCATTGAATATCGTATGTGGCTTTGGGCGATAAAATATCTACAGGGAACGCCACTTTGAGGAGCATGTGCTTTTCGTGCCAATCCACATGCGTATCGAATTTGATGA
>JALONZ010000525.1 GCA_025454675.1 Anaerolineae bacterium
TGCGCCCATCAATTTACGATTCTGTTGGTTGTGAATTTGGGGCATCATCATCCTTGACGCGCAAAGCCACTTTATTGACGAAAAATAAAATGCCCGCAAATGCCAAAATAACATACAATGCGATAAGTGCAATATCTAAAATAGTGCGCCCCATTTGGTCACCCGGATTCATGATGCCTTTCAATCCAAAAATGCCGAATAACATGGCGGCAGAAATATCCACTAAGGTATCTCTATCACCCAATAATGGGACTAGACCAATTAGCAACACCATCATCACGATGAAAAATGGAAACGCCACACGATACAGCCATGGACGTGCTAAAGCAATGCTGACATTTTCATAGGTGAATTCTTGATTAATGGTCTCATCATATGCGGTTATGGTCTCGGATTGCAATTGTACATCCCATAAACGTGAGCCAGATGTTTGGATATCCCATGTCATATAGGGGGGTAATGTACCTTCTTTGACAGTACCATCACTCAAATAAACGGTGTATTTGACCAATAACCACATCGGCATGGTGAATCCATCATATGGATACCAAAAGTTGAGTGATACTTGGTCGGGGTCGCGGGTTTCATATTTATGCGCTGAATCTAGCGAATAATTAAACACATAAAAATTATCTGTCATGATATTACCGAGTGGGATTTGGTCTGCGATGAATAAATCATCACTGGCAGACATACAAAGCGGTTCGGTCAAAAAATTCCATAATTGCTCAACAGATTCTTTTTCTGGGTAGACCAGCACAGTGATGAAATCTAAACACGCATCCTGAACATCCACAGTGGGGTTATCATCACGCACAAAGGCTTGAACACGCCCCAATTCCAAAATCATCTGTCTTTGGTCTTCAGATGAGCTAGGCGGGATGAGCTTCATCAACAAATCTACCGCCAACATATCTGCCGCACTATCAACTAAACCAACCTGATTGATGGCATCTTCATTAAAGGTCTTTTCGACAGTGGGCAGTCGAAATAACCCCCAACCTTGCTGAATTCCCAAAATAACTGCGCCCATCAAGAATAACGCAAAAACCAAAACCAACATATAAGACCTGATATTCAAATTTCGCATCGTATTCGCCCCTTCAAAAATGATTCATGCCTGTGTTATCGTAATTATGATACAACAAATTATAGAGGATATTTGTCGCAAGGATTAAATTGTATGAATCGCAAAACCATCATCGCCATTATTATCATCACCCTCATCATCGGGGGTGGAATCATCGCCCTGACAGCCTTATTACCACCCCAAAATCAGCCCGCGTTTGATGTCGCCACACGGTTTATCAATTTGGCAGGTACGGGTCAAGATGAATCGGCAATGGCACTGCTGAGTGATGAATTACAAACCTATGTGCGCGAAAACTGCCCAAATGGGAGTGTTTCGGCGTGTATTTATGCTTATACACCGTCTGAATGGGGGCGCTTATTGCGTGATGGCGCGGCGGTCTATCGGCGGTCAATCCGTGATGGTAGCGCGTGGGATGTTCAACTGATTGCCACTTACGAAAAAGATAAAGGGTTTGCGGGAGTGTGCATTTATAACCGTGTGGAAGAAATCGCACCTGATGAGTGGCGCGTGACGGCGTGGTCGGGTTTCATCGCCTGTGATGATGCCAATTCTGGCTTGCCCAATTTGCGGTCTGATAATGCCGTGAATCGTGTGCCATGAGGAAGATATGATGAGAGATTTAACCCCACCCCCTAACCCCCTCCCCATGATATGGAGAGGGGGGATAAAACCTGTGTTAAAAACAATCATCATGTTTATTTTGATGATGTTTCTCACCGCGTGCGCCCAAATTGCGCCCGCACAATTACCAGACCGTTTAGCCGAGCAACAAAACAACCAACTACCCACCCTAGCCGCGCCATTTACCATCACAACCGACACCTATCGCAATGGCGCGTTCACGGTGAGTTATCCGCAGGGGTGGCGTGTGGTCAGTTCTGCCAGTTTTGCGCCACCATCGGCGGTATTTGTATCGCCAGATGAAAGGCAAATCATCCTCATCACCAGCGAAACGGATGCCACCCTCACCTACCCATTTGCGGACATCCCCTATGAACAAATTTCAACGCAAAAAGGGGATGTTTGGGTGATGGGGGTTGCCCCGCGTGATGAATGGGAATCATTCCTTATCACCTATCAGGCACTATTCACGGCGCTTGATAGCTAATCCGATAAATTGCACCCGCAAAATCATCCGAAACCAGCATCGCCCCATCAGGCATGACGAAAATATCCACCGGACGACCCCATTCTTGTTGACCTTGCAACCAACCATCGGCGAAAACATCGTAGCTGACGGCGAAATCATCCACAATATGCACCATCATCACCCGATAACCCACTTTTTCACTCCGAGAACGTGAGCCATGTTCGGCGATGAAAACATATTCTTGGTAGGCTTCGGGGAACATATCCCCTGTATAAAAACGCATCCCCAACGCGGCAGTATGCGCTTCTAATAATTGGGCAGGCGCGACAAATTGGCTACAATCATATTGTCCGTAGCGTGTTTCATTATAAAATCCGCCTAAACAATAGGGAAAGCCGAAATGGTCGCCTATATTTGAAACACGATTCAATTCATCTGGCGGAATTTCGTCCCCCATCGCATCATTGCCATTATCCGTGAACCACAATTCACCGGTCTCTGGATGCCAATCGAATCCAACCGTATTGCGAATCCCTCGCGCCACCAATTCGATGCCCGTCCCATCCAAATTCATGCGATGAATCGCGCCGTATGGCTCATCCACATCACAAATATCGCATGGCACACCGATAGGCGTATATAACATCT
>JALONZ010000025.1 GCA_025454675.1 Anaerolineae bacterium
ACAGAAGCCGAAACATTAGGCTTGCCCGCAGGTGAAGGCATACTCAGTGGCGGGTTGGCATGTTATCGGGTGTATATAACCAAAGATAAGCGTGCCATTGCATTGGGAGCGCTAGAAGATAAATTTTGGAATAATTTTTGTGTAGCGGTCAATCGCCCCGATTTGGTCGAATATCATCAACAAATTGATAAACAAGCCTATTTGCGCCGTGAACTGGAAGAATTATTCGCACAAAAGACGGCATCCGAGTGGGATGTGGACTTGGCGTATGCCGATTGTTGCTTCACGGTGGTCAAAACGCCTGCCGAAATCGGTCATGACCCTCATTACAAAGAACGGGGCATGTTGGGCAAATTTGACGATGGCACAACATGGATGCGTAGCCCCATTCGCATCAGTGATGGTGAAGCGACCATCACCAATACCGTGCCGAAATATGGTGAACATACCCGCGCCGTTTTGAGTGAAATGGGGCTGGATGAGGCAGAAATCTCACGCCTCATAGAAAATAAGGTGGTGAAATGATGTAATCGCGTAAGGGCGCAACATGTTGCGCCCTTACATGCTCTTGTGTGAGTTTTGAACAACCCCTGTTCAAAACTTTGAACATCACTCATAAACAACCATCACCTCATCCACTGTTTTCTTAGTCAATGCGGGGACTTTTGCCCCCTCCGCAGGATACCCAACAGGGATGAGGACATATCCGCGTTCATTTGGCGGACGATTGAGTATTTCGCCTAAAAATCCCATTGGGTTGGGGGTGTGGGTGAGGGTTGCTAATCCCGCCAAGTGCAAACTGGCAAGGAGCATCCCCACCGCAATTCCAACCGATTCAGTGACATAATAATGCTTATACGTGGATTCTGCGCCTGTGGCGGGGTCTTTGCGGATACCATGCGAGTGTGCGAATACGATGATGAGATAGGGTGCGTCTTCGATATGCGGTTTCATCCAATCTGTACCCAGTGGATGTACCGCCTCTAACCATTCCTGCTTCATGCGCCGTTGATAATTTTCGCGTTCTTCGTCTTCGGCGGCGAGTCGGATTTTGCGTTTGAGTTCACGATTACTCACCACACAAAATGTCCATGGCTGGTGATTTGCACCAGACGGGGCGCTATTGGCAGTGGCAATCGCATTCTGGATGAGTTCAAACGGGACAGGTTTATTATCAAAGTCGCGCACAGTGCGCCGTGTTCGCATCCGCTCCAAAAATTCCCGCGAGCGGGATAATTGTTCATCAGGGGTTAAATAATTAAATTTGAGTGTGATGAAACGGTCAAGCATTATCGAAAACCTCCGCGTGCAAAAAATGTGCCTATGACCAAAACAGCCATTAAACCAGCCCCATATAAAATCAGGTTGGTATAATGGGCTTTGAGGGGATTCATGTCCACTGCCGAAAAAGCATTTTCTTGGGTTGGGTGTTTTTCCAGCAAAAAATTGGGGCTAATCAGCCATGCAACCGCCAACCCGCCCAATAATCCGCCCAGATGCCCCCAATTATCAATCGAAACAGCCCCCTCGCCCAAGTCGAAGGTGCTTAGGATGCCCACCGCGAAATTCATCCCGCCGATGAGAATCAATTGGCGCATTTGCTGTTTGGCGGTCTCGCCGAATAATTTGCGATGCCGATGCCAAAAAATATATTGCGCCCCAAATATGGCAAACACCGCGCCCGATGCGCCGACCGATGTCACCAGTGGCGGATTGAGCAACACACTCAACACGGAACCCGATAACCCGCCCAACACATAAATCAGACCAAAGCGGATATGCCCAAAAAAGCGTTCAATCGTCGTGCCGATAAAATAGAGTGATAGCATATTAAAAATAATATGGGCTGAACTGCCATGCAAAAACATCGCCGTCACCAACCGATGATATTGCCCACCTTGCAACACTTCCCGATGATTATTCGCGCCCCACCGATACAAATCGTTAAATTGTTGCAAACTGATGATATAAAACGCGGTGATGAAAATGGCAACATTCACCGCAATCAGCCCATAGGTGAGATATGGCTTCACCACACGGATGTGCAACATGCCACGCTGACGAGTGGGTTGTGATGCTTCGGGAATCGGCGGGACTTCTAATGGATGGGGGCGCTTGGGTTTGGGCGCAGGCGGTTGGTCATTGGTTGGCTGGTCAAACATGCTTTCAGCTTTCTTTTCAATATAATTCTAATTGTGGTGTGATAATATCATTGCATTATTAACCATACCATACATCAGGGATAACCACCAAATGCCCAATTACGATTATAAATGCCAATCTTGCGGAAATCGTTTTTCATTATTCTATAAAACCTATGCAGATTATGATTCCGCACATAAAAGTTGCCCCAAATGCGCCAGCGACCAGCTATCACGCCTCATCACACGGGTGGCAATTCAACAACCCACCCGTGATTATGGCAAAATGAATTCCAATGAGATGTTATCGGTGTTGCAATCGGGAGATTCGCGCCAAGTAGGTGAGATGTTCAACCAAATTGGCGGGGCAGACCCGCGTTTGGGCGCGGAATATCACGAAACCACCCAACGCCTACTCAAAGGCGAATCGGTTGAAAAAGTGGAGCGCGATTTGCAAAATAATACACCTAAGACGAGCGATTGAGTGCCGCAATCGCTTGCATGAGGAACATTTGGCAACAGGTATCAATATGATAATTAAAATCCAGTTGTTCGGTGTCGGTGTTATATGCGCCGTCTACGCGCACGCTGGCGAGTTGGTCATGCGATGGACAGCGCAAATCACCCAGACGAGTTTGCAAAAATTGGGTAATTTGTGCTTTGGTGTGGTCAAGCATTTGCGCCAGTTCAAATTCATCAAATAACGGGCTATCGGGGGTTTGGTCGTCATCCATACGGATGTTGAAGGTGATTTGAATCACGATAAATTGTCCTTACGTGGTGATTTTTTCTTCATCGGCGCGGTTTTTTGTTTGGATGTGGATTTGGGCGCACGCGGTGGTTCGGATGGTTGCGTGGGCAAATTGAGATATGGCACAAGCGCAGTACGAATCCGCAATTGCACGACATCAGGGGTTGCATCGGCATCAATGACGATAAAACGGTCGGGTTGGGCTAAAATCAGGTCTTTATAGCCCGTATACACCCGTTCATGAAACGGCATTTCCATATCATCCAACCGATTATATTCATCACCGAATAGTGTGGCTTTGGCACGCCGTTCTAATGCCTTGCGCGGAGATATATCTAAAAATAGCGTGACATCGGGTAATAATCCGCCTGTGGCAAAGGTGATGATATGCCGTAGCGACTCTAAATTCAGCCCATGACCATAACCCTGATAGGCATAGGTAGAATCTATGAAGCGGTCACAAATGACCACCCCACCCGATTCCAAATGCGGCGTGATGATTTCGCCCACCAATTGCGCCCGCGATGCACAAAATAGCAATAATTCGGCGCGGGGTTGCATATCTTCACCCTCTTTGTTATCCAGCAAAATTTTGCGGATTTGGTCGCCAATGGCTGTGCCACCCGGTTCGCGTGTAGTCAGCACATGATGCCCATTTTGGCGTAAGTATTCCGTCAATTGTACAATTTGCGTGGTCTTACCACTGCCATCCATACCTTCAAATGTGATGAACAAGGATTTCCCCCTTTGTTTTGGATATATGATTATCCCCACCCCCTAGCCCCCTCCCCATTGCATGGAGAGGGGGGAATTTTTGCGCCCTTCCCCTATTTTATGGGGGAAGGGTTGGGGATGGGGGATGATTTTAAGAGACTTCTTTACTATCCATAACTCACCCTAATCGGGTTCTTGCCGAAAAATACGGATATAACGCAGTGGCTCATCGCCCACACTTTTGGAGACGAGTTGTGCCTTCCGTATCATCTGATGTTGCAACCGCCTAATTGCCGCATCTTGTGGCAACAGGTCAATGAACGCCAGCCCTGCACGCACTTGCAAAATGCCAAGTTCTGCCTCGCGCAGGGCTTCAGCGAAAGGGTCTAATGTATCGGCTTCCAATTTGAACACATCAATCAAGAAATTTTCCATCTGACTGACGGTATTGGCTCGCAACACATAAATAGACATGCCCTTGCGTTCCGCATCCACAATCAATTTGGGGCGACGGCGATAATAATTCTTCATCGTCACCACTGCATCTGCCGCGTGCAAATCATCCACCACCAACAACGGCACATGTAACCGCTTGGCGGCTTGTTGCAAACGGTCACGCGCAATTCCAAACACATACACTTTCAAGGTTTGGAGCGGTGTTACATCTGGCGGACGTTGGACAGGTGGCACATCATCCAAAATCGGCGCGAGTGGTGTGGGGCGCGTGGTGGTCGGACGGTTGGCATACCCATTATTGGGCGTAACCATCGTCACATTATTGCCACTCCCATTATTGCGCTCACGCTTGGGTTGTTGTTTGCCTGTGCGCGGTTGGTCATCACCATTACGTTCATTGCTAATCGGGCGGAGCATTTCGGGCGTAATCATCTCAATATGAATCTGCCCATCCGCATCACGGGTTCGCAATTCGACAGGCAACACACGCCCGCGCAAAATGCCATCCACCGAATCTGATACACTGGTATGCACAATCATGCGGTCACGGGTTTGAATTTCCACCAACACATCAAATGTGGGTGGCGCACGCCGTTCTAATACCGTTTTTTGTGTGCCTCTGCGCCGTGCTTCATCATCGGATAGCGTCACGGATTCAATTCCGCCGATGAGGTCAGATAATGTTGGGTTCAACATCAAGTTTTCGAGTGCGTTCCCATGCGCCGTGCCAACCAATTGCACCCCGCGTTCCGCGATGGTACGGGCGGCGGCGGCTTCCAGTTCGCGCCCAATTTCATCTATGACTATGACTTCGGGGTTATGATTTTCGACGGCTTCAATCATCACTTCATGTTGGCGGTCGGGCGAATTGACTTGCATCCGCCGAGATTTGCCCACTGCGGGGTGAGGCACATCACCATCGCCACCGATTTCATTGGATGTATCGACAATCACCACCCGTTTACCATTTGCCAAAACACGCGCCGATTCTCGTAGCATGGTGGTTTTACCCACACCTGGCGGACCCAGCAACAAAATACTTTGCCCCGATTGGATTAAATCTTCGATGATGTCAATTGTGCCATACACCGCACGCCCAACACGACAGGTTAGCCCAACCACCGCCCCGCGCCGATTGCGAATGGCAGAGATGCGGTGCAGGGTGCGTTCCATGCCTGCGCGGTTATCGGCATCAAAATTGCCGATATTATCTACGATGTCATCCAAATCTTCGCGGGTGACTTCTTGCTCAACTAAAACGACTTCTCCATCCACAAACCGCGCGGTAGGAAAACGTCCCAAATCTAACACAATCTCTAGCAGACGGTCTGTATTGCCGATTTTGTCCAACTTATCGTTGATATAATCGGGCAGAACGCGCTTGAGTTTATCTATATCATCCGTTATTCGTCTCTCCATACGTTCCTTAAATGGGTTAGGTAGATAAAATATCCTCATGTTGTAATTGAGGTTGCTTGATTTTAATGGGGTCTAAAACAGCTTTGAGGGCATATTGCATCCCAAAAGCATGACGATGTTGTTTGTTGCGGACGGTGATATGACGCACCATCACGGCTTGGGTATTATCGGTTGGGTGAAAACCCATGCGTGATAGGGCATAATCCATCCATTCTTGATAGCGTCGCACACGGATAAACACGTTGTGACGTTCCGATTTGGGCAGGTGATGAAGCAGTCCATCCAATAACGCGACCACCTCATCACTCGTCACCTCTTCTGGATTGATGAAGGGGACGATATACACGCCATATTTGCCAGTAGAAACCACAAAATAGGCTTCTACACGATTATTCTTTTTATAAATCCAGCGTTGGGCATCCTCTGGGGTGCAGGGGATGGATTGCATCAGGCTTGGGAGTGTGCGCCCCAACAGCGCATGAACCGATAGCATATCGGCATCGGTGGCTTCGTGGAGTGTCAACGGGCTTGGGGTGGCAGAAATCGCTAATGGCGGTCTTTGCCAAATATGTTGACGGGTATATAACGAAAAACCACTTGTTCGCATCGTCTCGAATAGAGGAGATAGGACATTCACTTCGGCAATCAACATATGGGCATCATAGCGCCCTGCTTCGGCAACCATCGCATCCAAAATGGCTAACCACAAGCTATCATCATGTTCTTGCTCAAGTGTGGGTGCAATAAAGACGATATGCGCGTTGCTATTATCCGATTTCATCCGAAATTGCCCCACCACTTGATGACGGTCAGACCGCGCGATGAGGGTATGTGTCCCGCCGAGTGGACGGAGGACATTGCTGGAAAGCAACACGCCCATCAAATCGTGCTTATCGCGCACACAATCTGCCACACTATCAAGCAAAATGGCTTTATCCATAATGCGATAAAGCATGGGCAAATCAACTAATGTGGCAGGGCGAATTTCTGTATCTCTATTCAACATCACTATCCATTACTCCCACTCACATTCTAACATTTGTTTGGGCTACTTGACAACCACCGCCATCAAAACTGGTGATTACAGACCTCTCACAAATTAAAACCCCCAAACCACCAAAAAAGATTTGCATAACACCCCTAATTTGCGATATAGTACAAGCAATCATGGTATCATTATGGATAGACCATCCTATACGTTACAGATATAGGGCATTTTTAATTTATTATAAGATTGCGGAATAGGAGATGACCGTTGTCTAAGTCACGTACCGAACAACTGGTTGAACGTCTACGCGATTTGCAAGCAAGCTCAGGCGATGTTGAAGCCGCCGCGATTGTGAGCGTAGATGGGTTGAGTATGGCTTCATCGTTACCTGCTGATATTGAAGAAGACCGCGTAAGCGCCATGTCTGCCGCCATGCTATCGCTCGGTGAACGGATTTCATCCGAACTGGGGCGGGGCGAATTAGAACAAGTCATGGTCAAAGGCGAAAATGGGTATGTCATCCTCACCTCCGTTGGGGAAGAAGCCGTTTTGACTGTGCTGGCGCGGAAAGATGCCAAATTGGGACTCATCTTCCTCGATATCAATCGTTCAGTAGAGGCATTATCGAAACTCGTGTAATCATGTTATATAGGGAAATGATGCAGGATAATTTCATTCTGCATCTATCGCTTTATCGTGAAGCATCCATCGGAAGGCATTCATAACCGTGTTAGACTCTAGCGGGCTATTTTACCCTAACCGTTTTGCACGGCTCTTTTTATTGGCGATGGAAAACGTCATGGGTGATGCGAGTCGCAATGCCATTTTAATCATGTCGGGCTTAGGGGCATACATCGAAACACCCCCACCTGATAATATGGCGCGTGAATTTGATTTTGCCCAATTGTCGAATATGAGCCAACAAATCGAGACGATGTTCGGGGCGCGTGGCGGGCGTGGTATCGCCTTACGCATTGGACGCGAGATGTTTTCGTTGGGATTAAATCGGTTTGGCGCATTTGCAGGCATGAAAGACCCCGCCTTCATCGCCCTGCCCCTAGACAGTCGTGTCACAATGGGGGTTCAAACCCTTGTGGCAGTTTTTAATAAATTTAGTGACCAAGTGTGCATGGTCAAGCCCACATCAGAAGCCTATTTATTTGAAGTTGCCAATAGTCCGATGGCGTGGGGGCGCACAGCCGAAAAACCCGTTTGTCATGCCCTAGTCGGCATTTTGCAAGAGGGCTTAAATTGGGCATCCAATGGGCATGAATTTCATGTTCAAGAGATTACTTGCCGTGCCAGTGGTGGCGAAGCCTGTGTATTCAAAATCAATAAAAACCCAATTGGGGGAGCAAACAGCCGTGGATAAACCGCAAATTTTGATTGTAGAAGATGATTTAGACTTATCCGAAATGTTGAGCGCGTACTTTCGTGTTCAAAATTATGATGTCCTCACTGCCGCCTGGGGCAAAGAAGCCCTTGATATTGCCAAAGATAACCACACCGATTTGATTGTGTTGGATATTCGCCTGCCCGATATTGATGGTTATGAAGTCTGCCGTCAATTACGCACCCAACGCCAAACCCAAGACACCCCCATCATTTTCCTCACCGAAAAACGCGACCGTGTGGATAAATTGCAAGGGTTAGAATTGGGCGTGGTGGATTACATCACCAAACCGTTTGATATTCAAGAATTGCGCTTGCGTGTTCGCAATGCCATTAGCCGTGTCAATCGGCAAGCATTGGTCAATCCCGTCACCGATTTACCCGAAGGTCAAATGGTCGAAGAACGCCTGACCAATTTGCTCACCAGCACCGAAAAATGGACAATTTTGCAAATGAGCATCAACAGTTTGGGGCGCTTCCGCGAGATGTATGGGTTTGTGGCGGCGGATGATGTGCTACGCGCGGTGACATTGATGATTCGCAATGCCGTGCGTGAACATGGTGGTGCAGAAGATTATATTGGGCATATCGGCGCGGAAGATTTTATCATCATCACCCAAACGGGCAATGTGAACGAAATTCGTGACCGCATCCAAAAACGGATTGAACAATCGCGCGAATATTTCTATCCACTCAAAGACCGTGAAAAAGCCCGCGAAGCGATGGAAGCCAATCATTTGCGCCTCAATAGCGGGTCTGTGACCAACACCGATGGACCCTTTGAAGATGTGGATGCCCTCAAGAAAAAATTGAATGCGGCGGTAGTCGCCAATACACCGAAATCATAATCATGACTGGGCGACAATAGAGATGTCGCCCCACAATACCTCAATATAGATATTGCATTAAATGGCTTGTGGTTATCTTGACCCACATATCAATGCCGTTTATGATAAACACAATAAACAATGGTTAATTTGGAGTATATCTGTTTTGAACAATAAACCACCGGAACAAAAACCACCACAACACCCCTTGAATAATGATGGGGGCAATCAACCGCCAACACCACCCGTTCCCAATAAAAATGCCCAACGGGCATGGATTCTGATTGGGATTGTGACGATGTTGGCACTCTTTTTCTTTTTAAGCGGGGGCAACCGCTTAGCCCAAGATAACTATCCAATGACTGCTCTTGTGCGTGAAGTGAATGCCGAAAATGTGGCATCCATCGTTCAAGATGGTAATTCGATTGTCACCATCACCTTACGTACAGGTGGCACACGCCAAATGAGCATCCCACAAGGCACAGATATTGGTCAATTGCTGGGCGAAACCTATCAAGTCCCCACAGATAAATTGTTGGTTGCCAATATCAGTTATATCCCCGCCGATGATACGGGCGCATTTATCCTTCAACTCATCATCGGCATTGGTCCGCTCATCCTCATTGTGTGGCTGATTTGGCGCATGATGCGGTCTGTGCGCGGTCAACAAGACCAAGCCATGAGTTTTGGTCGCAGTCGGGCGCGGGTCGCACGCGATATGGAACGCCCCCAAGTCACATTTAACGATGTGGCAGGCTGTGATGAAGCCAAAGAAGAACTAAAAGAAGTGGTCGAATTCCTCAAAGAACCGGAAAAATTCATCCGCTTGGGGGCGCGTGTGCCAAAAGGCGTGTTGATGGTCGGACCTCCAGGGACAGGTAAAACCCTGATGGCGCGTGCCGTTGCGGGTGAAGCAGGTGTGCCATTCTTCAGCATTTCGGGGTCAGAATTTGTTGAGATGTTTGTCGGTGTGGGTGCATCACGGGTGCGGGATTTATTTGACCGCGCCAAAGCCGAAGCCCCTGCCATCATCTTCATTGACGAAATTGATGCCGTCGGGCGGCATCGTGGCGCGGGGTTGGGCGGTGGTCATGATGAACGCGAACAAACCCTCAATCAAATTTTGGTGGAGATGGACGGCTTTGAAACCGGCACCAATATCATCATTTGTGCGGCAACCAACCGCCCCGATATTTTAGACCCTGCCTTGTTGCGTCCAGGACGATTTGACCGCAAAGTCATCATGGATAATCCCGATGTGCGCGGACGGCTAGACATCCTCAAAGTTCATGCCAAAGGCAAACCACTCGCGCCCAATGTGGATTTAGACGCGATTTCACGCATCACAGCCGGATTTTCTGGGGCAGACCTCGAAAATCTCATCAATGAGGCGGCAATTTTGGCGGCTCGGCGCAACCTAAAAACCATCGGCATGAGCGAAATGCAAGAAAGTATGGAGCGCGTGGTGATGGGTCCAGAACGCAAAAGCCGTGTTCTGACCGAAAAGACCAAGCAAACCCTCGCCTATCATGAAGCGGGTCATGCCATTTTGTTCCATGTATTGGAACATGCCAATAATGTGCATAAAATCACGATTGTGCCACGCGGACGGGCGGGTGGGTATGTAATGCCATTGCCTGATGAAGAAGAAGATAATATGATTGCCACCCGCGAGCATTTTGAAGATATGATTGTCGCAGTGTTGGGTGGACGTGCCGCCGAAGAAATCGCCTTGCAACAATTCACCACAGGCGCATCCAACGACTTGCAACAAGCCACACGCATCGCGCGGGCGATGGTGACACAATTCGGCATGAGCGAAAAACTGGGTCCACGCGCATATGGTGGGAATAGCCAGATGGTCTTTTTGGGGCGCGAATTGGGCGAACAACGCGATTATAGCGAACATTATGCCGAAGAGATTGATAACGGAGTGCGTCG
>JALONZ010000026.1 GCA_025454675.1 Anaerolineae bacterium
CGTGGCTTTGAGCGCCTGAATTTGTTCGGTTAACGGTTGGGTATCGCCTAGTAATGATGACGGGGCAGGTGTTTTTTGTTGAACATCCACCTCTGTCTCCATATCATCGTCATCATCACCATCGCTAATCCCCAAATTCACATCCATCTCGGTTTTTAGGTTGGCAATCGGTGATGGTGCGGGTTGGGGCGCGGATGTCGCTATGACTGGTACAGGTTGTAAAGCTGGTTGCGGGGCGGGACGTGTGCGGATATGGGTTATAAGACGGAATAAAGCACGAATATCGCGCAGAAGTGACGGAAAATGTGCGCCAACCGCCAAAATCACCGCAAACATCAAACCCACGCTGATAACTTGTTCGGGTATATCATAAAAGATGAGCGCCCAATCAATTTTGAATGGGAAGATATACTCGGTTGTTTGCCATTGGGCATCGCCTAAACGAGCAAGATTGAAAATCGGCATACTCGAAAATGTCGAATATGACCACTCGCTCAAGGCGGTAAAAGGTGGCACATCTTCAAATAAAAAGTGCATCTGATAAGTGACATAAATCGGGAGATAGGTAAATAAAATGGTGAGCGGGATGGACAGAAAACTCCGCAATTTGAGCATGGTCGTCAAAAATAAACCAAGCATCAAGCCCAATCCGCCAAAACGCATGACCGTCCCGCTAATTTCCGGTTGTTGTAAAAATAGCCATGTGTATTGTGTCCACACCAACGTGCCAATCACCCAGCCTAACCCAAAACTGACCAATAAGCGCATCCACCAACGCCAAAATCCGCGTAAACGGCTGATAAACTCATCCGTGAACAACACTAAAAATCCGATGAACAAGCCAAATATCAGCCCCACCGCCAATGAGTTTGACCAGCGTTGTGGGGTAAAAATCACCTCATTGCGGTAGGTTATCCACACTGTAAGACCCATCGCCAACCAGCCACCGATTGCCGCCATAAAATAACGGAAAATCAGCGAGAGGGGCTTATCTATCATGCGCCGAAAGGTATTCGTCAACCACGCATACGCCCGCCCCGAAAAACTGACACCATATGGCAACGATGGCGCTTCATCACGCACCAATGCCAATGCGCGTAATGCACCACGCCTACCATCACGTTGGGCTTGGGCGATATGTTGCACCGCCGTGATAGATTGAATCCGCCCCACCACACGCGCCGCAAATTCCGCCACTTTCGGCATCCCATAATCCACCGAAATTTCGGCAATCAGCGTATCAATATCACTGGAAAAAACGGTTTCTTGCCACTCCCCCATATCCATTTCATGAATTTCATCACGGGTGTTGGATGTGAGCATCCGTCCGCGATATTGGGTTTTGACATCGAATTGTTTCTGTTTGGTCATTAATTTGGCACGGCTTGCCAAAACTTGCAATGCCGCCAAACGCGCCGCCTCATTTGTCTCTACTTGTAAGGCTTGCGCGACCAATTTGGGAATTTGTGGGCGTTCTAAGTCGCTGAGGGTTTCTAGGCGATATAATGCCCGTACCCGCGCTGGTGCATTGCCACTCCGTAACGCATGGAGGCATACCCAACGCCGATTTTCATCATCCAGCTTATTCCACCAAAAATCTACCTCTTGGTCATATTCCAGCGCCCCGCGCAATAACATTTGCGTGCCAGCCTCATCTAAATCGAGATGATAGGCGCTGGCATTCATATAATAACCATTCATCAGCATAAAATTGGTCACACCGAGCAAAAAGCGACCATTCCCACCCGCCCAGTTATGACGCGCACGGCTATAAATATCAACTGCTTCTAAAATGCCCGCATCTTCACTATCGAATTGCGATAAATCTAAAACAGGTGGCGTATAATTATCTTCGTTGGTCGCTACCGCCCCGCCGAATTCGGTAGTATTCAACACAGCACGCATCTCATCAATGACTTCTATCAATGAGCCGTAACGGTCATCGGGTTCTATGGCAGTCGCACGGCGCAAAATATCGGTGAATGCAGGCGGGACAAGCGGGTTAAATTCATCCAGAACGGGCAATTCTTGATGGAATTGCATTTGTTTGAGGGCAATCGGGGTGGAATCGAATGGCAACACACCCGTGAGCATATGAAACATCACCACCGCAAAGCTATATAAATCGGCACGCCAATCAATCACTTCGGATGTGAGTTGTTCGGGTGCCATATACAACAATGTCCCCGACCCCGGATTGGTGGCTTTGCCTTCGCGGTCTAATACGGTTGCAAGCCCAAAATCCGCCAAGTAGGGAGATTGTGAGCTATCCAGCAACACATTCGGCGGTTTGAGGTCAAGATGCACGACTTTTTGTTTATGGGCATAATCCAATGCTTGGGCAATCGCCTGCCCCATACGGAGCGCCTCATTAATCGGTAAGGGTCCACGGCGTAACACATCTTCTAACGAGCCACCCGCCACATACCGCATGACGATATACAGTTGCCCTTCATAATCACCAAAATCATAAATCGGCAAAATATGCGGATGTTCCATTTGGGCAATGGTTTGCGCCTCTTGTTTGAACATGCCAACAGGGTTTGAATCGGTCGCAAGCCCGTGTACGATGGTTTTAATCGCCACCATCCGATTCAGTTTGGTATCTCTGGCAGACCACACATCTGCCATACCCCCCCGCCCGATATGCTCAATAATTTTATACTGATTAATCTCGACACCGACATCCATCGTTACGAATGTCCTCCATAATACCCATAGATGAAGCGATAAAATTCGAGCGTGTTGCGTGGACGATGCCCACCCGTTTCAATTTTGCGTCCAAATCCGGGGTTCTCGAAGGCTTTGGGGTCACTGGAAAGTTGAATCATCGTCACCAAATTGATGAATTGTTGCAAATTGCGCCCAATGTCTTGTAATTGGGTGGTAGATGGATTTTCGAGCAAAGATGCCACAATATGACGCACTTCACGAGCAATATCCCCTGATGGGATGCGCACAGGTTGCGTATCGGGCAAGGCACGGCGCAAACTATGTAAAATAAAATGAGTCGCTTTGATGTCACGGAATAAAACAGGTACCGTTTTGCCATCTAATGGGTAGCGAATATCGGGTATGGTCAATTTGGTGATGACACGCTCATTATTCGGGATGAGTTGCCCGCCCAATATCCGCATCACTTCATAGGCGCTGGCGGGGTCTTGACGCGCAGTCAGCAAACGCCCAACCCGCGCATCTTCTTCATATTCGGGGCGGTGTTGTTTGGCATACCCAACAATAATTTCGCCAATTTCGAGGATATTGTTAATCATTGTGCTATGGTCAGCGCGGTCTAATTTCCCCGGAATCGCCGCCAACCCATTCACAATTGTGCCTTGTGCGGGGGCGCGTTTGGGGTCTAAATACACCTGATGCGTATAAGTCAAAAATTCGATGGCGTGTTGTAAATTTTGGGCATATTCCAGCAAATTCATCTCACCGAGTAACCGCTTAAAAATGAACGCCGTTTCCAACGCGGGGCGGAGTGTTGGTGACAGTTCTTTCAGCAAAAAGTTCATCACTTTGCGCCCACGTTCCTCATCCAACAGACGAATATATCCCGCCAAAATTTCCAAGCCTTTGGCTTTGGCTTGACTATTCCATTCGACCTTTTTATAAATTTCGACCAGTGTTTTCGCACCTTCAGACCCCAATTCGACCATCGCATACGGCACAACGGTGGTGATGTCCTCTAACCCCTCTAGGCTACGGCGCGAGGCATAATGATCCATCAAATTGAGGATGGCGGCGGGTGGCACAACATCAATCAGGTAGCGTTCATCAAATAATTGTTGCCCAATCCGCAGGGCAATCGGGTCTAATTCTGCCGCGCCCGTGTGCCGTTGGAGCGTGCTGATGCTGGCGACAATATACGGCACAGATTTCACGCCATATTGGTTAATCGCTTTCAGCATCGTGGATACATCGCGCAAGGGGACGGGTGTTTTGGCGAACACCTCATTCACCATATCCAAATAATTTTGTTGATTATCACCCGCATACAACGAGGATAATTGTTTTATCATTTGCGCCGCCAATTCTTGATAATCCCCCATCATCAGGCGCATTTGCAACAAAATGCGCGGGGCTGGTTGTTCCAGTGTGATGAGGATGGCGCGGTCTTCAAGCGGGGTGATAATTTTCCGCAAGCGGTCACTTTGCAACCCACCGTCTGGTGTGGTGAGGATGTGATATAACCGTTGGAGCAAGGTGGGCGAGAATATATACAACTGATTATTCTCTTGTGCCAATTCGCACAGGCGCAACAGCACCAACCCTTCCCAATTTTCGCCAAAACTGCGCGAGGCTTTGACCAAGATTTCGCCCGCATTTTGTGTTTTGGTCTCGCTGGTCAATACACCCCATGCACGAATGATATTCGGGTTTAGGCGTTCACGGAATTTTTCTTGATTCATCAGGCGCTTGAAGGCATCATGTTCTAAATATTTCAGCGCCAATAAAAACACATTTTCGGCAATTTGAGCATCACCCGATAGGGGCAAAGCAAAACGCAAAACAGGCTGAATAATGCGTTCCACATGCAACGAATCATCGGCAGATTGTAAATCTTTCAGAAAATCTGATATGCCTTCAATATCGGTTTCATCCACCAATGCTTTTAGGCGAGAGAGTCCCGCGCGATGGGTCAAATCCACCCAATCTTGCCCTTGCGGACCCAACGGGTTGGTAATCCAACGGATGAGCGTCTCGTGCAATAACCAGCCCTGCCCTTCATTGAGCGCCATCTCCATTTGTCGCCAAATGATACGCTCTAATTTGCTATCTTCGCGCAATAACACCGCCACAGGGTCGGCATGGGTCATATCACGCATGGCGAGCGAAAACTTGACCAAATGCCCCGCATAAAGCGCCCGCAATTCATCGGATAAGGTGGGGTCTTCTGCCAAAATTTTAGCCACTTCATCTTTGTTAATCGGTTGCGAATTTTTGAGGGCTTCATCCACCCGCACCCGTTGCGAAGCATAACCCAACGCATCGCTCAATTTATCACCCAAATTGAAGCGCCACCCCGCCACCGCCGTCATCGCATTATTGCGTTGGATGACCAATTCGGTATCGAGGCGCAATTGGCTGATGATAAATCGGCTATACGGGTCTTCGTTAGTCACACCCAACATTTGCTTGCGCGTCCAATTGAACACAGTCGCATCGGCAGGTGGCACATCATCACTATAAAACCGAATTTGGGCATCATTATCATTACTGGGCAAGCTATGGGTGGCGAATGTCACCCCATATCGCGCCGATGAGGGGAGCAGTGATAATAATCCCTGAATGAATTGCACACGCTGATTCAAATCGGCGGGCGCACCTTGCACAATAATCGGTGTGCCTTGCACAATCCCACCTAATAAATTTTCGATGGTGGGCAGTTTGTTGCCCGTAATGGTCATCAATTCTAAAATATCATCTATTTCTTCGTCATTACGCCGCACATGAGGCGGGACAAATTCAATCGGTTTTAGGCGATTATCGGGTTTATCAAAAAGAGGCATATTTTCTTGTATCAGGGGCATTAATCCGCGCAAATTGCCAAAAATGGCTTTGAGCAATTCGGGCGTAATCAAAATATAATGCGCGATGAGTTGCCCTGCGCTACCTTGTTGGGCTTGTATCATCAAAAAGGGAATCAAACGGCTTCGTCCGCGCAAAATTGCCCACGCCCCACTTTTTGAGGTCATAAATGGGGGTAAGGTGGCGCGTTCTATGGCTTGTTCCGCCACTTTTGGCGATACCCCTGGCGACATGGCGAGGATGCGCTGGTCGCCTGTCGGTTTGTTATTGGTCACGAGTTGTCCATAATAAAAATGTTCGAGTACAAATTTCGCATCAGACACGAGCTTGTCCTAACTGATAGGTTTTTTCACTAACATGAGATAGATTATAGCGCGTTTTTTAGTTTCTCCGCCAATATATCACCCAATTGTCCTGCCAACATGGGGCTAACCACACAAATAGGGCATTCCGGTAACAACGGTTTGATGGCGCGTTGGGCATTTTGCCAATGATGGACAGCCCGCGCATCTGCCCCGATTTTATGTTGATAATCACCCATCATCCACGATGCAAGCGGGTGATTGCGCTGTGAATAGAGCGTCGCCCGCAACGATTCTTCGGATTGGGTCATTTGCCCAGCCTCCCAATGGAGCATGGCACGCATGTAATGGGCATCCGCCAACAAGGGGTTATAATCCAATGCGAGGTCGAGGTGAAAATGGGCATCGGTGCTTTTTTGTTGATTGGCATACACCACCGCCAACAACAAATGACCGCCCGCGTTATGCGGTTCAGCATGGAGCAACTCACGGATGAGTGCTTCCGCTTGAGAATGTTGCTCGGTCTGAATGGCATTAACCGCTTGCTCATAGACAGATTGCAATAACAAGCGTGTTGGTGGTTTTTCGGGGGTATCGGTTGCTAATGGGTTTGGCGGTGCGCCTTTCATATAAATTGCGGTGTCATTTTGGGGATATATCGTCCATAACGCGCGTTGACGCATCATCTCGGCATGACCCAATATCAGTACGCCCGTTGGCGCAAGCGCCTCATGAAAAATCATTTCCGCTTTTTGGGCATTGGCATGGCTAAAATACAACAACACATTCCGACACACAATCACATCAAATTGGGGCGATGGCATGGCTTCTAACACGTTGGCATGACGAAACGACACCCGCCCCGCCAAAAATGGCTTAATACGCCAACCATCAGGATGAGCATCGAAATAAGCGGATTTGAAAGTGCTATCCATCTGCCGAAATGCCCATTCCCGATACACCCCATCCCGCGCCAATGCCAGTGAACGCCCATTCAGGTCTGTTCCCAATAAATGAATATGCCACCGCGCCATATCGGGCAATAATTCGTGAAGCAAAATAGCGAGTGAATAGGCTTCTTCGCCACTGGCGCACCCCGCACTCCAGATATTGAGGTATAAATTGCCACTCTCGCGCCGTTTGGTGATGATGGGGGGTAAAATGATGTTGCGGAGCATATCAAAATGCGCTTTTTCGCGCATAAAATAGGTTTCGCCGATGGTGAGGGCATGTATAATTTGTTGCCATTCAACATCTGTATAACTGGTGGTCATCAAGCGTGATAAATATGCGGATAAATCACCTTTGACCTGCGATTGGATAAAATCGGCAAAGACATGTTGCAATTTGGTCATGACAGCGATGCCTGTCCGACTTTCAATGTGCATGGCAATTTGTGATTCCACTGTTGCAGAAGATTGTGCTATCACCAGCGTTCCTATCAGCCATAATGCGAGTGCATTTATTCACGGCAGGCGCTAAAGCACAATACCGTTAAGTTAGCGCCTCAAAAGCACCCCCATCCCCAACCCTTCCCCCACTTCGTAGGGGAAGGGAATAAGACAAAAGTCAGTTTTGTTCCCCCTCTCCATGCAATGGGGAGGGGGTTAGAGGGTGGGGTAAAAACCTTATCTTAACGGTATTACGCTAAAGCACCTGCCTAACATCACCGAAGCCTGCTGAAGCAGGCTGTTCAGCCTATTGTGAGGGGATATTTGGGGTTTTAAGACCATTTTACCCATCTGTCTGAATTGGCAAGCACCCTGAAGGGTGCTTTTACAGGGTGATTAGCCAGAGGCTTCAGCCTCTGGTGAGAAAAACAAGCAATCATTATCTCTATCACCTATCCTATGCGGGCATTATAACATTTATCTATACGTTATGCCTATTTTTCTCACCAAAAAATTGACAATCCCCCCGCCACAATCTATACTCACAGATGGTTGTTTTTTGGTTTAATTCAGTTCTGCGGGAGACCCTGCCTTGCGACGCACGTTACCGCTTTTCATTAGTTTATGGATACTATTTAGCTTAGGGATAACCTATGCCCAAGCCCCAACCCCTGTGCAAGGCGACCCGCCCAATGCCGCCCTCATCACCATATCCCCACCGAATGAAGATGGGATTGTGACCATCAATGGCGCATCCAATGCGGTGTTCCCTTTGGCACAACTGGCAATTCGCAATTTGTTCACCGAACAGACGGTTTATGTGACTGCCAATATCACAGGGGCATTCAGCACCACCATCTACGGTCCAGGGCGCACCCCCTTCTGGATTAGCCCTGCCAACGCCATCCCCGATAATTTACGCAACCGCCCTGTCGCGCTACCGGGTGGCGCGGGTGTGATTATTTATGGCAATGCGAGTGAATCTATCTCCACCAGCAACAATAATTCATTCCCCACCAGCAACTTAACCGATAGCACCATCACACGCTTTTATACAGCAGGTGCATTGGGTCAAGGCGCATCCATTTGGTTTGCCAATGGACGTGTGAACAACAACAACCTCAATGCAGGTGATGAATTCGTCCTCGAAATGGACATCACCTTCAATTTATTAGCGAATACACCATTAGACGGGTTGCGCCTATTCGCAGAAATTGCGCTTCAACCCGTTGCCGTCCAATCCGACCCCAATTCGCCCGCGCGTTATATCGCCGCCACCCACACCAACAACGGCATCTCGAATATGTTAACCCCATCGGGTTTGGCAATTGATAATTTGCGCGGGGATTATATTTTTCAGCAAATCGAAATCCCCCCAACAGCTATCGTACAAGATGGCAACCGGTTATATGTGGGATTGCGCTTCAATACCACGCTACCCACCGATTTACCCAACGGGGTATATATCCCCATGTTCACAGGTTACGCTCAATTGGGGGATGATACACCCCAGCGATGGGAAGCCAGTGGCATATTCGGAACAGGGGCAGGTATTTCACAAAAGCCCATTAACCGCCTGCCGGTGGTGATGAATATCGGTGCTGTCAGCAATATTCAACTGCCTTTTACGCTATTTTATGATAACCCATCAGATGGCTCACGCGGGATTTTGCCCAATGAAGCAGAGGTAGCACTCTCTAATCGTGTGCGGTTTGATAGCCCTACATACATCTTGCCACCCGCCAGTTATCCATTAGAACCCTATTTGCTCAATCAATTACCCAATAGTTACACAACGAATGCCCCGCCCCTATTGCCATTGCTGTTCCCCGGTGGACGACTGAAAGCCAGTGTCACCACACCAGATGGCACTGTATCGGATTTACCCGATATTGCCATTGTGCAAAATCGCATTTCCACCGCAGAGGTGGATGAACGCGCCTTATTCGGTGGGCAATCACCCATAGATGTGTATCGCCTCAGTACCAATAACCCCGATTATCTGGCGTTTAATTTTGCCCAATATGGCGACTATACCATCACCCTCACAGGCACAGTAGATGACCTGAGTGGCAATCGCTATAGTGGCGGTGGCACATACGAATTGCTCATCGCCGAATGGCTCGATTTAACGCCATCCGTGCCGTCTGGAATGCCCTTTTTCATCGGGGATAGCTTTTTTCCTGCGGGGCATATTACGCCGAATTTTATGGCAGATGTGACCATCAACATCACCGTTTATACATTAGACGGAGATGTCATCACGCATGAATTTGTGGGCAAAGCAGACCGCTTTGGTTATTTCGTCTTGGATGGTGAGCCATTCGTGTTTGAAAATGCGGGTGAATATATCATTGATTATGAAGCCCGTTATACCGATGCAGACGGCAAGTTATGGGCGGCAAGTATGCGTAGCGCGGGTGTGGTGGGGTCGGCAATATCCAACCTGATTGCACATGGCGGGCGTGGCTTAGATGGTTATTCACTCAGTTTAGCACCTGCATGGTTTAATAGCGACCAACTGGCGGCGCAATTGGATGCGGGCAATCTTGCCCGTCCACAATATCCGTATTTCATCGGCGATGTGGCACGAATTGAAGATAATCGCAATAGTGGCATTCGCCCCGCGATGTATATTCAAGATGCTATCGGTAGTTATGAGGATTGGTTGTTGGGAAGTGTCCCCAATTATGAAAATTCATATGGTGTGTCAATTCAGCGCATGGCGGTGGAAGATTGGTTGCCATTATTATCCGTTGTGGGTGGCACACAAAATGAATATGGCGCGGCATTATTCAGTAATTTATTGGTGAATCAAGCCTATGCGTATATCAGCGCCGTGCGCCCCGATGTCACCGTCCGTCAATTCGTCATCGGTGGCAATTCGCCCCTACTCGATTTACATTGGGATAGCGAAGACACCTATAACCGCCAACTTGGGGTGGGGTCTGGTGGAGACCGTGCTGGTGACTATTTCTTCTTATATGGCGGGCTGGTTGTCGAAAATGGTGAAGCAGGCATCAATACCGTCGTGCCATATGCCTCATTTGCTAGTGTAGGCAATGAAAATGTGACTGCGGGGGTGTATCCACCCTATCGCGGTGCAAGTGGTGGCGGGACAGATGGCGCATTACTCACATTCGGCAATAATCAATACGATTTATTCATCCACCTGACGGGCATCCGCCCCTATCAAGTTGTCACAGAAGGCGCGATGCTCTCACTCGCGGGGCAAATTGCGCCCACACTCACCTCACAGGTGGATGTGGTGGTCACATCACCCAGTGGCATAAAAACAACCTATAACGCCATCAGCAACCCATTAGGCTATTTTTATCACCCAGAATATGACCAAGCATTGGATGAAATTGGCATTTGGACAGTCGAAATGACCGTT
>JALONZ010000526.1 GCA_025454675.1 Anaerolineae bacterium
ACGACTAGCACGCAGTGCGTATGTCGTCCACCAGACACGCCGCTAGGGTGCGTCCGATGTTCGTAAACAAAAATGCGGATGATGTTCGTAAACAGTACACCATCCCCAACCCTTCCCCCACTTCGTAGAGGAAGGGAGTAAGACAAAGATAGGTTTTCTTCCCCTCTCCACAACGTGGGGAGGGGGCTGGGGGGTGGGGTGAATGCCTTAAGTTGCTACGCATGAGGGGGATGTTACTCCCCCCCTAAAAATTGCGCCATCAGATTGAGTAAATCTTGTCGGCTGACAGGTTTGGGCAAATACGCATCGCAACCTGCTTCAAGGGTGCGTTCTCTATCACCAACCATCGCATTGGCGGTTAGGGCAATGACAGGGATATGTGCCAATTCGCCCCGTTTGAGGCGTGATGTGACTTCTAACCCATCAATATCGGGTAAGTTTATGTCTACAATAATCACATCGGGTCTTTCGGCATGTGCCACTTCTAAGCCACTATGCCCATCTTCTGCGCCGATGAATTCATAGCCTGCATGAAGCAGAATTTTACGAATCAAGCGCATGTTTTGTTCGTTATCTTCAATATATAAAATTTTTGCACTCATTATTTATCGCCTACTTGTGTTCCCCTTCGCCGACCGGTTCTTGTGAGGTGGTGACGCTCATCCATTCCGGTTTATCTCCGCGCAGATGCCCATAAATTGGGCTTTCGTTGCGGACGGTATCCACAAATGCCATCATATCGCTGATGGGCATGAATAAAAAGCCCTTCTTATTCTCCACTTCGTAAATGGGTTCTGGATAATCACTTTCTTCGGTGACGAACATCACATCCATCGTATAACCATCATCCCCCGAACAACGCACGATGCCCCGAATATTGACCATCACACCGCCAATATTGCGAATTTCCATTTGTCGCCAAATAATCATATACGTCTTAATTTCAAAAATATGGGTATTGGGTGAACTGCTCATTTTTTTTACCTTTGGTTATAGATGATGACATAATGCCTCTATAATACCCAGAGAATGTCACAAAACCAAATATTATTGGCATTATTCCAAAAAAATTCATGGATTACCAACATTTGACCGCTATAATGAAAAATGTATTGACCATACATTGCACATATCCTTGTAAGGGCGCAACATGTTGCCCCCTTATGTGAATGACAATAGACGAAAGAGATTTTTATGAAAAAATGTTTAATTGCAAATCGGGGTGAAATTGCGGTGCGGATTATTCGGGCGTGTCGGGAACTCAATATTAGCCCCGTTGTGGTGTATTCCGAGCCTGATGCGAATGCCCGTCATGTATTTTTGGCAGATGAAGCGTATCCGTTAGGCGGAAAAAGCGCCAAAGAGAGTTATTTGAATGGCGATTTGCTCATCGAAATTGCTTTGAATAGCGGGTGTGATAGTATTCATCCGGGCTATGGCTTTTTATCGGAGAGTGAAGATTTTGCGGGTGAGGTGATTGAAGCGGGTCTCATCTGGGTGGGACCCAAACCTGCTACCATTCGCGCAATGGGTGTAAAAACGGTGGCACGGGCGTTAATGCAATCGGCTGGCGTGCCAATCGTCCCCGGATTTCAATCGGAAAGTGCGGATGATGCCCTATTTCTTGCCGAAGCGGAAAAAATTGGGTATCCCGTCATGGTCAAAGCGGCAGGCGGGGGTGGTGGCAAGGGGATTCGCATTGTGCGGTCTGCGGATGATTTGATTGAAGCACTTGGCGGGGCGCGTCGTGAGGCACAAAATGCGTTCAATGACCCGCGTGTGTTTTTAGAAAAATATATCGAGCATGGCAGGCATATTGAAGTGCAACTGTTAGCCGATGAACACGGCAATATTTTGCATCTGTTTGAGCGCGAATGTAGCACCCAGCGCCGTCATCAAAAAATCATCGAAGAAACACCATCGCCACTCTTAACCGCACAAACTCGCGCCCAAATTTGCCTTGCGGCGGTGAATGCGGGACGGGCGGTGAATTATGTCAATGCGGGGACGGTGGAATTTATCGCCACACCCGACCAACACTTTTATTTTTTGGAGATGAATACCCGCCTCCAAGTGGAACATCCGATAACTGAATTGGTGACGGGGATTGATATTGTCAAATGGCAATTCAAAATCGCGGCGGGTGAAGCCTTGCCCTTCAAACAAAGTGATATTCATCAGCGCGGTCATGCGATTGAATGTCGGATTTATGCCGAAGACGCGCACAATAACTTTTTACCCGCCATCGGGCAGGTGCAAACCTTCATTCCACCCCATGCGCCCGGTGTTCGGGTGGATAGTGGGCTGGCAAGTGGCGACCATATCACCATTTATTATGACCCGATGATTGCCAAATTGATTGTTTATGATGAAACCCGTGGGGGCGCAATCGGGCGGATGAAATCGGCATTGCGCCAAACGATATTACTGGGTACGACCACCAATATTGACTTTTTATTGGCACTTCTCGATGACCCGATGTTCGTCAATGGTCATGTGCATACGGCATATATTGATGCCCATTTGGGTGATTTATTGCCCCAAACCGCACCCCCGCCACTATCGGCATTATTCGCGCTGTTATTGGATGAGACCGCGCAAAAAGCACCTATATCCAACACCGATGCCGATAGTGAGAGTGACCGATTCAGCCCGTGGGGGCGCACAGATGCGTTTCGGATTCAAAATACACGCTAATTAGCGAAAGGATTTTTAACCGCATGGCAATGTTGTTACTCATCAGCGCACAGGCGCTATTGCTCATCTTGATTGCATCGTTGTTATTCCAATTTCCGCGCCCATTAAATACCCCTGTGTATATTGGC
>JALONZ010000527.1 GCA_025454675.1 Anaerolineae bacterium
GGGCAAGGTGAATAACGCGACTTGTTCATTAACCGAAAAATAATCAGATGCGACACGGCGCATTTCTGCCATCTCCGTCATATACTCCACATCCGCGCCAATTTGCCGTGTTTGGGCAATTGCCAATAGTGCCACATCTTCCGAATGGGATAAATTGAAGGCAAATGGGATATTCGGCAAAGTCGGTTTGCCCCGCGCCCCATATTCAAAAATTAATTTTTCGGGCGGTTGGTGTGTATAGAATGACAGGATATGCCGTAATATCCCGCGCGAGAGGATGAAGCGAGTTTTAATGAGCGGACTCATAAACCGATTGGCACGGCGTTGTTCATCTGGTGATAGCACCGTCGTTAAATCAGATTCCGATGCAAAAAAGTCGCTCAATTGCCACCAAAATGCAAAAATTTTTTGATTATTTGAGAGTGGCGGTAAGTTTTGATGTAACATAAGCTATCAACTTGTTGGCACATTACAAAATGACAAATATGAAAAAAGCGTAGCGATTTTATATAAGCTAAGTTATCATATACTACCATCGAATGACAATTGAGGCAAAAAAGTGATGCGTGTGTTATTGGCAGAAGATGATTCAGGGTTACAACACATTTATGGGCGCATTTTGCGCGATACGGGCGCGGATGTCATTTCTGCGACCAATGGTGAAGATGCGTTACATCTGCTACAGTCCGAGACCTTTGATATTGCCCTCCTCGATATTTTATTGCCAAAAGTGAACGGGCTACAATTATTAGAATATGCTGTTTCTGCGACACATTTAACCGAGATGAAAATTGTTCTGATGTCTGCCAATCGGTCTTACGAAGAAAAGGTTCGGCAGTATCCACGCGCCCATTTTTTAGCAAAACCATTTCAATTGGTACAATTGCGTGATTTAATTGCCGTTTTAGTGTAAAATAGCCAACTATGGCATTTGAATATGAATCTTTAGTTGGTCACTTATACATCGTGGGTGGGCGTGCCATTAGCACACCACCGCCTGGGGCATTATGTGAGATTGCCCCACAAAAATCTGTCCGTAGCCGCGAAATGGAGACCTTTTTCGCGCTTGTTTTGCCGACGGCAGATGCCATTGCCCCTACCGCATTTTATGAGAATATGTCGCGTTTCGCCGCCGAGCGTTATTTTTCGACCAATGGCAGTGTCACGGCGGGTCTGCGCGAGTTATTTAACGCTATCAACCAAAATCTGATTGAATATAACCGCTCCGCCCCAAAATCATATGAGGCAAATATTGCTTGTGGTGTGTTGCGCGGGTCAGATTTAATCATTGGGCGGGTGGGGAGCGCGGTGGTTGCGATTCGGCATGAAGGAGAGACCAAAACCTTCCCCGAAGATTTGAGCGATGACGACAATTTATACAGTGCGCCGTTGGGTGTGCAACCCATACCGAATGTCAAACTCACCCAATATCGTGTGGCAAAAGGCACACGGGTCGTCTTTGGCGATTCTAGCCTCGCCGATTTGGATAACGAAAAACTGAATAATGTGTTGATGTCGGTGGATATTGGCTCGGTGTTGGTCGGATTCAAAGAACTGGCAAAATTGCAAATGCAATTGATGGTGGGCGAATTTGTATCTCCCGATGGGGAAAGCAATCCACTCATCCCCGAAGTGCAATCATCCGCCGATTTACACAAAGCCAAATCACAGACCAAACGCGCCACCCAAGAAGTGGGTATTGCCAGCCTATCCCCCACCCCAGAGGCAACCAAGCCAGTCTCAACACCTGTACCAACGCCACCCAAACCGCCCCGTGAACGGCGCAAACGTCAAAATACAGTGGGCAAATTCATCAAACGCGGATTAGGTCAGGTTGCCCTGCGCCTATCGGGGTTATTCCGCTTATTCGGGTTAATCGTAGACCGTTTATTTGGCACATCCCCAACGGGCGAAAGTCGGTGGTTTAGTCGCCCCATCATCACGGGGACAGTTGTCTTGTTGCCAATTATCATCGTGACGGTGATTGTCGTGTTATGGCTGGCAGAGACCGATGTCACCGAATATGAGCAATGTTTTGCAGAGGCAACCAGTCGTTATGACCTCGCACGCAGTCCAGAAATCATCCAAAGCAACCGCCAAACCATTTTACTCGCTTGGGAACAAGTTTTGGAACAAGTGGCGGAATGTCAAGCCCTCCGCGCCGATGACCCGATTTTAGACGGCATCAAATTAGAGGGGCAAAGTGTACTCGATACCTTTAATCAGGTCGTCCGCAAAGAACCGATTATCATCACCACCCTGCCCCAAGCCCGCATCACGCGCCTCGCCCATCAGGGACAAGAGGTGTATGCGTTGGATAGGGCAAATGGGCGTGTGTATCAAATTGTGTTGACCAACGACGGACTCAGTACCGCCCGTCAATCCATCCCCATCCCCGAAATGCGACGGGGCGCAACCGCCAGTAATATCCAAGTCGGTGATATTTTTGATATTGCCTTCAGCATCGAAACCAATCGGCTCATCGGCATTGATACCAATGGCGTGATTATCGAGTGCGAGATGCGCTTTGTACAATGTAGCGCCCAACGCTTGCTCGGCGCAGAAAATTGGACATCCCCAATCGCTGTCGCCACATGGTCGGGACGCTTATATATTTTGGATGTTGGCACAACCAACGCACAAATTTGGCGTTATGAGCCATCTGGTGGCGTGTTTGCCAGTCCACCAAGTGAATATTTTGGTGGGGCAACCCGTCCAACCCTACCGGGCGCGGTAGACCTTGAGATTGATTCGCAAGGGAGCATTTATGTGTTGCAATCGGATGGGGTGATTATCAAATATCGTGAAGGCGCATTGCAAAATTT
>JALONZ010000528.1 GCA_025454675.1 Anaerolineae bacterium
TATAACCTGCGCCCCGATTCAATGACTTACACCGCATTATGTAGCGTATTCGATATGAAAGGGATTGTTGTTCAACAAGAACAAGCAGAAGTGACCCCACAAATTCAGTTACCCTCTACTTTGGATGGATATTATGAAATTCTGGATAAAAAGCAACGGGGTGAATTGCGCCGAAAAATGCGTCGTGCCGAAGCGGGGGTAGATGAGACGATTGATTGGTATGTGGTGGGGGCTGAACATGATATTCAAGCAGAAGTTCAAAAATTTTTTGGGCTGATGGCTTCTAGCACGCCACAAAAAGCCGAATTTTTGAAAAACTCGCAACATACAGCCTTTTTTGAGGCGATGATTCCCAGAATGTTAAGTGCGGGTGTATTGCATCTGGCATTTTTGCGCGTGGATGGCGAAGCGGTTGCGAGTTATTTGAATTTTGATTATGACAAGCGCATCTGGGTATATAACTCTGGATTTTCGTATAAGTATGAGGCGTTGAGTACGGGAATTGTGTTGTTGGTGTATCTGATTCAGGATGCGATTGAGCGCGGCTATACCGTGTTCGACTTTTTGCGCGGGAATGAGACGTATAAGTACCGCATGGGCGGTTTAGATGTGCCGTTGTATCAATTGAATGTGACCCTTTAGTGTGATAGGCAAATCGTTATGAGCATCAAACGCATTATCATGTTGAGTGTACATACCAGCCCACTTGCGCCATTGGGTGGCAAAAAAACGGGCGGGATGAATGTTTATGTGCGTGAATTGGCGGAAACATTGGGTGCGATGGGGATTGAGGTGGATATTTATACACGTAAATCTGCCCCAGACCAGCCAGAAGTGGATGTTTCTTTGGGTGCGAATGTACGGGTGATTCATGTGCCATGTGGTCCCGCACAGGTATTAGACCCTGATGCGGTCTATCCCTATTTATCACAATTCACGGCGGGGGTGTTTGCATTCATCACCAAAGACCCTGTGACATACGATATTATTTATAGTCATTATTGGCTCAGTGGGTGGGTGGCATCCAAATTGAAAGAAGTTTGGGGCATCCCGATTGTGCAGATGTTTCATACATTGGGTCACATGAAAAATCGGATTAGCGCGATAAAATCGGCATTGCCAGATGTGCGAATTGCCACAGAACGACAAATTGTAGATTGGGCGGATGTGATTATTGCCGCCACGCCTGCGGAATATAATCAATTGTTGTGGTTGTATCATGCCGATAGGCGCAAAATTGCGATTATCCCGCCCGGTGTAAAGAGTGAGATGTTTAAGCCGATTCCGCAACGGTTGGCACGTAAACGACTCGGCATCGATGAGATGTGCAAATTGTTGCTATTTGTGGGACGGATTGAACCCCTCAAGGCAGTAGATACGATTTTAGAAGCATTGTCAATCGTCCGCGATACCCAACCAAATGCGCTTAAAAATGTGTGTTTTGCGGTGGTAGGGGGTAATCCACACGAGCCTGATGCAGAACTGGCGCGGTTATTGGAGATGGTGAAGGTGTTGGAATTGGATGATGTGGTGCAATTTATGGGGGCAAAATCGCATGAGTTGTTGCCATATTATTACGCATCAGCGACTGCGGTGATTATGCCGTCGGATTATGAATCATTTGGGATGGTGGCATTAGAAGCGATGGCATCGGGTACACCTGTGATTGCGACAGAGGTCGGTGGGCTGGCGTTTTTGGTGCGGGATGGGGAGACGGGGTATCTTGTGCCTGTGCGTGACCCCCAAGCATTGCCAGAGCGCATCCTTATATAGCTCACCAACCCACAAACACGCCAAAAATTGGCCGAGAAAGCGGCGCATCTCGCCCATCAATATGATTGGTCTGCGATTGCCGACCAATTGCTCACGCTGTTTCATGACCAAATTCGGCGTAATGTGCCGATGGTGGTCAACCTCCGTAGGAGTTCGGGGTATTTGCCACCACTGCATTGATATAGGGGGTCTTGTCGGTGATTTCGACCACATCGGCTTCATCCATAACGGTTTGTCCTTTGTGATAGAGGACATTATTGAAGCCGTCATAACGATAGCGCCGATTGACCCATCCATACAAATTGTGGAAAAACACCACATTGAATTGAATTGCTTCATCTTCTGCGATGATTTTTTCATCAACGACCCAAACGGGTGCATATTGTGAAAGATGGGGTATGACTTTGGCATCGCGCTTTTTGTATAACTCGGTTTTTAAGTCCATATTGCAAAACATCCTTTGAATTCATCTGGCAAACCACATACAATATTTTAACGGTTTTAATGGGTTTTGTCCAAAATAAGTGTTAGGGTACTGATGATGAGACGGGTTATTGGTTTATTGATATTATTGATTGTGGGAATAGGGATTATCCCAAGCTATGCCCAAACGCCAACCGCATGGGAATTGTTGGGGGTGTTGAATGAGGCGCGGTTGGGGAGTGGGCTTGCACCATTGGCGATGAATGCCCAATTGACCAGCGCGGCGCAACGCCATAGCAATGATATGGCAGTACAAGATGCGTTATTTCATCAGGGGAGTGATGGCACATGGTTTTGGGATAGGGTGGCGGGAACAGGCTATCCGTTGGTGAATGGGGCGGAAAATGTGTTGTATCGGTTTGATACGAGTGGGGTGGGGGCGTATACTCAGTGGCGTGATAGCGCCGAACACAATGGCAATATGATGAGTCCGTTGTATGTCGAGGTGGGGATTGCGTATGCGTTCAATGCCAATTCTGGAAAATATTATTTCACGATGGTATTGGGGTCACGCGCTGATTTTTTGCCACCAACACCCACCCCCGCGCCATTGCCAACAATAACC
>JALONZ010000529.1 GCA_025454675.1 Anaerolineae bacterium
ACTGATTTAAGGATAAAGCTCATGGCATACACCAAACAAGATGCGCTGGATTATCATCGCAAAGGTCGTCCGGGCAAAATACAAGTTACTCCTACCAAACCCCTCACCACCCAACATCACCTCACCCTCGCATATTCCCCCGGTGTGGCAGAAGCCTGCTGGGAGATTGACCGTGAGCCACTTTCGGTATATGAACTCACTGCAAAGGGGAATTTGGTGGCGGTCGTATCTAATGGGACAGCCATTTTGGGCTTGGGCAATTTGGGACCCGAAGCCTCGAAGCCTGTCATGGAAGGCAAGGGTGTGTTATTCAAACGCTTTGCCGATGTGGATGTGTTTGATATTGAAATCAATGCCAAAACAGCCGAAGAAATTATCGCTGTTTGTAAGGCGCTTGAACCCACGTTTGGCGGGATTAACCTCGAAGATATTGCCGCCCCCATTTGTTTTGAAGTCGAAGAACGCCTGAAAGAAGAGATGCAAATCCCCGTTTTTCATGATGACCAACACGGCACCGCCATCATTTCGGGCGCGGCGCTCATCAATGCGTGCGAAGTGACGGGCAAAAAGATTAGTGACCTGAAAGTCGTTGTGACGGGCGCGGGTGCAAGCGCGATTGCCTGTGCCAAATTTTATGTCACACTGGGGGTCAAACGCGAAAATATTGTCATGTTCGATTCTAAAGGCGTGATTTGGCAAGGACGCGATGGTGTGAATAAATACAAAGCCGAATTTGCCACCACGCGCGAAGTCCGCACATTAGAAGAAGCCTTAGTCGGGGCGGATGTCGTGCTGGGGTTATCGGTGGCGGGCGCGGTTGAACCCGAATGGATACGCAATATGGCAGAAAATCCGCTTATTTTTGCGATGGCGAATCCCGAACCCGAAATCCGCCCCGAAAAAGCCCTTGCCGTGCGCCCTGATGCGATTACTGGCACGGGGCGGAGCGATTATCCCAACCAGATTAACAATGTGTTGGGCTTCCCGTTCATCTTCAGAGGCGCGTTAGATGTGTATGCGCGTCAAATTAATGAAGAAATGAAGATGGCGGCGGCGAAAGCATTGGCGGCATTGGCACATGAACCGATTCCAGAAAGTGTCCTGCGGGCATATGGACTGGAAAGCCTTGAATTTGGTCGTGAATATCTCATCCCCAAACCGCTAGACCCGCGTGTGTTGTTGTGGGTTGCGCCTGCCATTGCCGAAGCCGCCATGAAGAGTGGGGTGGCACGCCGTCAGATTGACCTCACCCAATATCGGCAAATGCTCATCGCACGTCAAGGACAAGGTCGTGCGGTGCGGAGCAATATTATTCAACATGCCAAAATGGGGCGCAAAATTCGCGTGGTCTATCCAGAAGGGCAAAACAGCAAAATTGTCAGCGCGGCATATCAGGTGTATGCAGAAGGCATCGCTGAACCAATTTTGCTGGGGTTTCCGGATGTGGTGAATAAAATGATTGCCGATTTGGGCTTAGATTTCCACCCAACCGTGATTACACCCTTACTGGATGACGAACATCACGAAAAATTTGCCCAAGCCTTCCATGAGATGCGGAAACGTAAGGGTGTGAATCTGAATTTGGCGCGGAATTTGCTCCGCACCCGTACCCAATATGGCATGATGATGGTCAAAATGGGCGAAGCCGATGCGTTGGTGGCGGGTGTTGAACATAGCTATCCTGAAATTATTCGCCCTGCTTTACAAACCTTTCACACTGCGCCCCACGTCAAGCATGTTTGTGGTGTGTATTTGATGATTGCGAAAGAACGGGTGTATTTGTTTGCTGATACCACTGTTAATATTGAACCTGATGCGTCCACATTGGCAGAAATTGCGATTTTGGCATCGGATTTTGCCAAATCTCTGGAAATTGACCCGCGTGTCGCCATGTTATCCTTCTCCAATTTTGGCGATACCCGTCATCCGTCATCGGACAAAGTGGCGAGCGCAGTGGAAATTGTCCGCAAAACCCGCCCCGATATTGCCGTAGATGGTGAAATGCAAGCCGATACCGCAGTCGTGGCAGATATTATTGACCATCGGTATCCATTTAGCATGGTCAAAGATGCCAACGTGTTGGTGTTCCCCGATTTGAACTCTGCCAATATTTCGTATAAATTGTTGGCGCGGTTGGGCGATGTGGAAATGATTGGACCCGTGTTATTAGGACTTGGTGCGCCTGTTCATGTGTTGCAGATGGGCGCAGAAGTGGATGATATTGTGGCGATGACGGCGGTCGCGGTCATGGATGCCCAACGTCGTGGCTAAAGATGAGATATGCTGTAGTGGACGACTAGGTGGTATCCGTATGTCGTCCATATAGAGATGATTTATAGGGGACGATTATGCCAAGCGCGTATGTCGTCCCTTTTTGATTTGCTCAGATTTATCCTATGCCCAACCGTTGACCAGTTGAACACCCACGAATACCAACACACCTACCGTGACGATGCTCCACAAGCCACCCATAAACCGTACTTTATCGGGACGTTTTTTGAGTGGGACATAGACATGTGCTACGGCTAAGGCAATCGTCAATATAACCGCGTGTGACCACTGCATCCCTGTGAATGTGCCGAGTACCAACATCAATACGATGCCCAAAATCCACTGCAACCCAATCAGCCCCGCCCATGATGCCATGATGATATGGGTGCGCTTGTCATATGATTGATTTTGCACATAGCGGAACAATAACCAGCCAAACGCGACAACCGTCATCAATACCACCAACCAACGCACACCCGAATGGGTTTGATACAAAAAGTTTTCCATACCGTTTTCTCCTATAGTCAATATTGACTAATCAAT
>JALONZ010000530.1 GCA_025454675.1 Anaerolineae bacterium
CAACGCCTTCATGCGTGTGAATAATTCGCCAAATACATCGGCTTCTTTATCGGCTTGCAGGGTTTTTATATCGCGCAATTTCATCACATCGGTGATAAATTCGGCGTTTATCAGGGCGCGGAACGGGGCGCGTATCGGCTCGACCATCAATTCGCGCACGGCATCATCCACACTCGGCACGCCACGCCCGCCCAAATATGCCATCACTTGCCCATACGGACGCGCACCCGATTCTTCCACGATGCGCCAATCCATCAACACCATGTATTGATAGCCTTGTAAATCGGCATAAAACCCGTTGCGGACTAAATCTTGCGCGTTGCGGATGTATTCCATGCCCGTCTTATAATCTTTGAAGATGCAATAATAGCGATGGTCATCCGGCAAGCCCAAACTATCGGCAATCGTGCGCTGAATCAGTGTCCGTTCATCGCCAACCCCCGTCTTGACCGAATAGGCGGCAGAGGTCTTAATCCAGCCGCGTGTGCCTGCATACGCATTATTGAACAACACCAGCCCGCGTTCATCACCCGCGCGGTTGCTATGGGCATACACATTTTCATTCACGCCGTAATCGGTATAAAAATCGTATAGCAAAAAGTGTTCCGTCCCCGCGAATACATGCCGTTTTTTGATGACGGGGAACACCTCGCGCTCATGCCGACTAATCAAATATTGGTCGGGGGTCTCATCCCAATAGGCGCGGTAATATTCCATGCCATATTTTTCGGCGTAACCCTCAATCTGACCATGCCCCAACATCGGCAAACCGGGCAACGTGAGCATCATCAGCGTCACACCAAAATATTTATCCCCCTTGCCAAATTGCTCCACCGCCGTCTTTTCATCTGGATTATTCAAAAAGTTGACATAACGGCGCAACACTTCCGGGTCAAATTCCAGCGTATTTTTCATCACACTGCGATATTTGGCATTTTCTTCATCGCGCAACATGTTCATGAACGCGCTGTTATACACACGGTGCATCCCCAATGTGCGGACGAAATACCCTTCCAGTAGCCAGAATGCCTCTGCGAGTAGCAACGTATCAGGCGCTTCCACCGCCGCCCTATCCACCACTTCGCGCCAAAATTCTTCGGGCATGATGTTATCCAATTGGGCGCGGGTCATGCCATGTTCCGAGCGGGACGGAATCGCGCCACCCACACCCGGTTCCGGAAACCACAGCCGTTGGATATGCTTTTTGACCAGCGTCATGGCGGCATCAAAGCGGATGATGGGGAATTGTTTGGCGATGTTGATAATCGTCTGAATCATGGCTTCACGCACTTGCGGATGCAGATAATTCAGTTGCGCGGTATCGTTCCACGGCATCGATGTGCCATCGTTGCCATGATAAATATATTTGACCGCGCCCGTGTGATGGTCTACGCGCTTAAACACGACGGCGGCATCACTGCGGTCATAATAATGGTCTTCGAGGTAAATGCCCACACGCCCATCATTGGATAAATTTTCGCCATTGAACGTATAATTCGGATACGGCGAATAATCCAATCCCAAAAACCAATCGGGATTATTCACCACCCAGTCGCTATCAATGCCCATATGATTCGGCACCATGTCGGAGGCGAGGCGAATCCCGCGTTCCCATGCGCGATGACGCAAATTTTCAATCGCGCCCTGCCCCCCCAACCGCGATGCAATCCGATAATCCATCAGCGAATAGGCACTCGCCACCGCATCGGGGTTGCCACACAGGTGCTTAATGCGTTGCGATGCGACACTGCGTTCCCACAAGCCGATGAGCCACAAACCCGTGATGCCCCAGCTTGCCATTTTATCCAATTCGGCATCAGGCACTTGGTCAAGCGTGGTGATGGGCTTGCCATATTCTTTGCTCAGTTGGTCAAGCCACACATACGCATTTTTGGCAATCATGACCAAATTCGGCATCCATTCTTTATCGGCGGTGAAATTTTCGTATTCATACAGCGTGCTATCAAACGAAATGACGGGTGTTGACCCCTTTATCCCCGTGACGAATGCGCCGGGTGTGGTGCGCCCATCTTCCGCCAAAATATCCATCGCCGTCAGGAGCCGATAGATAAAATCGCCCAGCACCGCGCCCCAACGGTCAATCATCAGGCGCAATTGCTCCTCTAATGAGTATGGCGCAAGGCGCACGGGTTCAAGTAACAGGTCAATGATGCTCAAGCCTGCGGGGAAGCGCCCTTCACCAGGGTCAGATTTGGCAAATTCATCAAAAAATTGGTTAATATCCGTAGCCACGCGCATATACGCCGTTTGCTTGAGCGCATCATCGCCAAAAATTTCAGAGAACGGGCTAAAAGCCGGGTTCTGGTTGGATAACCATAACAGAATCAGTTCTTCGAGTGCCAATTCCCGATTCGGACGGGTTTGATATGCCCCACTCAGGTAATCGGGGATGGTTTGCTGGCGGGCAAAAATCGGATTCGGCGGAAATTCTTCCAAAAATTTGGTGATGGTCTTGGTCAGGTCATCGCCAAAATTCGCGCCCAACCGCGACAGGGTATTTTGTAACAATTGCGGGTGGCGGGCGCAATAGGTACGAAACACAAATTGCGTGATGCCCTGAATCAATGCAACCGCGTTCACTTGGCTGGGCGCAACCGTTTGATTCGGAAAATTGCCGATGTCGCGCCGTTGGTTCATGCGCGTGGCAAATTTGCGGGCGGTCTGAAAATTGGGGATGTGTGCCTTGCCTAAAAAGGTAAAAATATCGGTCTCGAATTGATATTTTTCTCTGGAAACACGCGAAACATGAAAGCCTTGTACTTTTTCGTCCATTATAAATTGTCCTATCCCCACCCCCGATATGGGTTGTGGATGGGTGATGATATACATCAGAATAAGAAGGATATATTTCTGTGGACGACATACGCGCTTGGCGCTAGTCGTCCATTACACGATGCCCAGTTTTGGGGATGTAATGGCTGACTAGAGGCTTTAGCCTCGTATGTCAGCCACAAAAACAATACACTTTTTAAGAACCAACGTACATTTTGTATCCACATGGGACGCGATACAATGCTGTCCCTATGATGGGGAATGTTATCAAATTTATCTATTTGATTGTAACATTTTGGGTGGGATGATGCAAAAACGCGGATTGTGCGAAATGAACGGGAA
>JALONZ010000531.1 GCA_025454675.1 Anaerolineae bacterium
ATAAACCCAGTTCCATGTGATGATATTAAACCAGCCGAACACCGCCCAATAACTCCAGCGCAAACCGCCAAATTCATTGAGCATGGTTTGCGCCCAGACATCCAATTCGACGAAAGACCGTCCGCCAAAAATTTTGAGCATCATGCCTGTGCCGAACAATTCGCCGTATAGCTGAATATTGCGGATATACCACCACGCACCCAATAACCCCCATATCCCTGCCATGAATACCCCAAGTGTGATGAGTCCGCGCAGGTCACGCCGTTTGATGCCCACATATAACCCCGTCAGCGCCGTCACTACGACCATCGCTAATCCGCTCAATTTGCTAATCGTGCCAAGCGCAATGCACACCGATAAAATCAGGCTACGGCGCGTATTAAAACCCTCGCGCAGGGTGATGAGCGTCAGCCATAACGACACCGTGTTGAACATCACCACCAAAATATCATTATTGGCGGCGGTGCTGATGAATAAAAATTGTGGATTGAATACCACCAAGCCTGTGGCGAATAGGGGCAGGCGCTTCATGTGGGGTGCGAATTGGCGTGCCGATTGATACACCGCCAAAACAGTTATCGCGCCACAAATGAGGCTGAAGAAACGCGCAATATATACCATACGTTCCGCCGATGTTTGGGTTTGAATGATGCGATTTTTATTGCCCAATAATTCGGCTTGCCCAATATTGGCATGGGGATTGAAATAACGCATTGTGTCATAATCACTGCGGTCAACCCAACGGGTTAAAACGCCCGTAATCAGATAATACAGAGGCGGTTGACTGCCCTCTTGCTTATAATCGGTATCTGCGCCCACTCGTTGAACAGGCAATTCGCCCGTATTCGCCACATAATTAATCATCGCCACATGATAAATTTCGTCTGGGGCTTCTAAGACGGGGGTCGCAAATAAATAGAGTGTGGCAATGGCGCAATAGAGGATGAGCAAATTGCGTAGTTGTGGGGCAAGTTTGAGGTTTTTCATGATGCTACCTTATGTGTAAGGGCGCAACATGTTGCGCCCTTACGCTGTACAGGCTGTTTAGATAGGAAGTTCATTCAATATAACCCAATGCCCGCAAATTTTCTAAGACGGCTTCATCTTCGCGCCCAAATTGCGGGGTATCGGCTTGACGCGATTCGGCTTGGCGCACAAATTGTTGCAGATGTGCGTGTAATTGCCCCGTGATGTGCGGGTTTTCATCTGCCACATTATGCCGTTCATGCGGGTCTTGGGCGATGTTGAACATGGCTTCGATATTATCCCCAACCGTTGCCAATTTATGGTCATGCCGATACACCCCGCGCCGAACTAATTTTAGGCGGAAATGCTCAACATGGGCAGGATTGCGGTGTTTGATGACATTGAGCAAGGTATTGGGCGGAAAGGCTTCGGCGAATGCCATGCCCCCTTCGCTATCGGGTACGCCGTTGGTGGCGCGTGCCAATGATAAACTGTGAATATCGCCGTTAGGGTCATCTTCTGCTAGGGGTGGGGTGAGATTGGCGGTTTCTAGCACGGTGTGGAAAATGCGCCGTGTGCTGACAGGGGTATTCACCCGTTTATTTGGCATATTGGGGGCGCGGATGATGAGCGGGACATGCACCAATTCTTGATACACGACAAAACTATGCCCAAAAAATAAATGGTCGCCATGCCCTTCGCCATGGTCGGCGGCGATGATGACCATCGTGTTATCCAATGCGCCAGAAGATTCTAAATAACGCAATAAGCGCCCCAATTGGGCATCTTGATGGGCAACTTCGGCGGTATAAAATCCGTCTAACACGGCTTGTTCAAATGCGCTGAGTGGGTCGGATACAGGTGATGCCCAACGCGCCGCATCTGCATTGAATTGGCGCATGAACGCATAAGCCTGTTTATCATCCCAAATATCCCGCGCATGGTGTTTGATAAATTCTTGTGGTGGGCGATAGGGGGTATGTGCGCCCATCAAATTTAAGAATGTAAATAATGGTTTGCGATTTTTATCGGCATGTTGGACTCCCAAATAACCGATGAGGTCATCCACCGAGTTTTGTGTATGCCCTTTATAATGGATACTGCGCGTCCAGATGGGGGTGAGGAGCGGATGCAAGGATGCGCGGAATAAAAAGTCGGAATGGGCGAAGCGATTGCTCACACGGGTGGCGAATTTGCCCCATTGACGTGAAACTGCCCGCCGAACTGCGCTTTTGCTCACATTTTGCGGACGATTCACCGCCGCGCCCGCATAATTGTAAAAGTCATCAAATCCGCGTGTGAGACCTGTGTCTAAGACACCCACCAGTGGATTGTTGCAAAATCCGACCGTTTTATAGCCACCAACGCGCAAAATTTCGGCGAGGGTGGGGTAACTGCCCGATAATTTGTGATTGGCTTGTGTGACCTGATGTGTGCTGGGATAAACACCTGTGAACATGGAAGCATGTGAGGGAACTGTCCATTGGGCGGGCGCGACTGCCCGTTCAAATAGGGTGGCATTTTCGGCAAAGGCATCGAGGGCGGGTGTGGTGGCGTGTGAATCACCATAAGCCGAAACACGGTCACGGCGCCGTATCCAGAATGATGAGCAAAATATCCGGTGCTTGGTCAGACATGCGGGGTCTTTCGATTCTCCGAGAAATATAACAATCCCTAGCATAGCATCATCTGAATATGATGAAAAGAGAAGAATGCCATCTGTTTATGGTCTATAATGATTTGACGATTCGATAATATCAGCTAAGAGGATACAATGCCCAGTTTACAAGGGAAACTCATTCGTTGGTCAATGCGCTTAAGACCGCGCGTAAACATGTCTATCCAAAAAAGTCGTCAATTTTTGGATGGTGCAACCAAATGGATTCCCACACCGAAACAGAACACGTATCAAGAAGAACGCATCCATGATATTCCTGTGTTATGGGTAACACCCCCAAACCATAATCAGCAAGTCATCCTTTATTTTCATGGCGGGGCTTATATTGTGGGGACAATCCACTCTGAACGGTCTATCGCAGGCAATATCGCATTAGAAACTGGCGCACGGGTGTTGATTGTCGGCTACCGACTCGCCCCAGAACATCCCTTCCCCGCAGGCTTAGATGATGCGTTAACCGCCTATCGCCACCTCATCGGCATGGGCATTGCGCCACAGCAAATTATCGTATGTGGGATGTCGGCAGGGGGTGGCTTGGCGACTGCATTGTTGCTCAAACTGAAAATGCTTGGCGAATCATTGCCGTGTGCGGGAATTTTGCTATCCCCATGGCTAGATTTGACAGGCACATCACCTTCGACTACCGCCAACGCAAAACGGGATTCTGGGTTAAGTTGGCGCATGTTATCCCCTGCTGTAGAGGCGTATGTGGTCGGGGATAATGAGGTGCGAAATCCACTCATATCCCCTGTTTTTGCCGATTTAACCGGTGACTTTCCGCCGTTATTGATTCAAGTGGGGGATGTCGAAATTTTATTGGATGATGCACGCCAATTGGCACAAAACGCACAACGCGCAGGGCATGAGGTCAAACTTAGTATCTGGGCTGGGATGATACACGGTTGGCATATGTATGGCATGTTGCCAGAAGTGCGTCAGGCTATCCATGAAATTAGCGCGTTTATCCGCCAACATCAACTATAGTGGCAAATTTGAGAACTTGCATTATAATGAAAATAGCACGGACGTTCATTAATGTGAGGCAGGTATGGCAAAAACGCGCTCTAAATTTGTGTGTAGCAATTGTGGCAAACAAACAGCCAGTTATGTGGGACGTTGCCCCAACTGTGGGCAGTTCAACACCATGCAAGAGGTGATTGAAGAGGTCAAAAAAGCGGGGTCTGTCAAGCAAGATAGGCAAACGGTTGGCACGATGCGCTCTAAACCGCAACGCCTACGCGAAACGGATATGACCGAAGAAGAACGCCTTTTTGTGCCTGTGGCGGAATTTAACCGTGTGATGGGCGGGGGGATTGTGCCAGGGAGCATCACGCTCATCGGCGGTGAACCGGGGATTGGCAAAAGCACGCTCCTTTTGCAAGTATCCGCCACGCTTGCGAATGATGTGGGGACGGTGTTATATGTCAGTGGTGAAGAATCGGCGCGCCAAATCAAAATGCGGGCAGACCGCCTATCATTGGATGCGGAAGATTTATTTTTGCTCACTGAAACCAATTTGAACACCATCATGGAACATATCAAGCATGTGAATCCGATGATTGTCATCATAGATTCGATTCAAACGGTGTATGCGGAAGAATTGGATTCATCGCCCGGTTTGGTCAGTCAGGTGCGCGAATGTGCCTCTCGGTTGCAAGCAATGGCAAAATCGAGCGGGGTGAGTGTGTTTTTGGTGGGGCATGTGACCAAAGAGGGGAGCATCGCGGGACCGAAGGTATTAGAACATATCGTAGACACGGTGTTATATCTGGAAGGCGACCCATTCCAAGCCTTTCGGTTGTTGCGGAGTGTGAAAAATCGGTTTGGCGCGACCAGCGAAGTTGGGGTATTTGAGATGCAAGGCGCGGGCATGGTGGAAGTGCCGAATCCATCGGAAATATTCCTCGCGGAACGGGTGATTAACGCGCCAGGGTCGGCGATTGCCGTCACGATGGAAGGCACGCGCCCCTTGGTGGTGGAAGTGCAGGCGCTCACCAGCCCAACTTCATTCGGAAATGCCCGCCGTACCCCCAACGGGGTAGATTTGAATCGGTTGTTGCTCATCAGCGCGGTGATGACCAAACGTATCGGGTTGCGCCTGAATGAACAAGATATTTTTGTGAATGTGGTGGGTGGGTTGCGTGTGGATGAACCCGCATCCGACCTTGCGATGGCGTTGGCGCTGGCATCCAGTTATACCGATAAACCCTTGCCTGCTGATATTGTGATGATTGGCGAAATTGGCTTGAGTGGTGAAATTCGTGCTGTGAGCCAATTGGCATTACGCCTGAATGAAGCGTCTAAAATTGGGTTTAAGCGGGCGATTATCCCACGTTCACGGCGCAATATGGACGGCTTGCCGAAAAATATGGAATTATTGCCTGCGCGGAATGTGCTTGAGGCGATGAATTTGGTGTTGCCGAAATAGGGTAAAGGGATGAAAATAGGCTTGCAAAATAAGCTGTTTTACGCGAGGTGTTAAAACACCCTTTAAGGCTTGTCCGAATATTCCTAGTGCAGTTCGTGCATTTGCCTCGCCAGATGCTAAAGCATTCTGGCTATTCGCTCTGTAAAAGCACCCTGAAGGGTGCTTGCCTATCCAAATAGGTGGGTAA
>JALONZ010000532.1 GCA_025454675.1 Anaerolineae bacterium
GTGATTAATTATGACGAAAATGTGAAAGCCATTTTCATCAACATTTTTGGTGGCATCACCCGTTGCGATGAAGTGGCACGCGGGATTATCCAAGCGATGGGACGGGTGGAATTACGCGCCCCGCTCATTGTCCGTTTGGATGGGACGAATGCAACCGAAGGGCGTAAAATCATCGAAGAGAACGCCTCTGACCGTTTAATCATGAAGCCGAATATGTTGGTTGCCGCTCAAACGGCTGTAGAAATTGCGAAGGGGAATTAATCATGGCGGTTTGGCTCACAGAAAAAAGCAAAGTGGTGGTGCAAGGTCTGACGGGCAAGCAAGGGCAATTTTATGGCTTGCGGAATAAGGCGTATGGCACAAATATCGTGGCGGGTGTGAATCCTAAAAAAGCGGGCGAAAATGTGGAAGGTATCCCCATTTTTGCCACCGTTGCCGATGCAGTGAAAGAAACTGGCGCGGATGTGTCGTTCATCATCGTGCCTGCGGCAATTGCGGCGGATGCGGTGTTAGAGGCGGCAAAAGGCGGGGTAAAATTGATTGTCTGCGTGACGGAACACATCCCCGCGCACGACCAAGCCCTGATTTATAACACCTTGAAGCATGATTTCCCCAATACACGTTTATTGGGTCCCAATTGCGCGGGTATTTTGAGCCCGGGTAAAGCCAATGTTGGCTTCACACCGACAGAAGTCTCACTGGGTGGCGGACCCGTTGGCATCGTCAGCCGTTCTGGGACACTGGCGTATCAAGCCTTATATGAATTGACCGCGCAAAATATTGGTCAAACAACGTGTATCGGCATTGGTGGCGACCCCGTGCCAGGGACAAGTTTCATTGATGCGCTCAAAGCCTTCCAAGAAGATGATGAGACCAAAGCTATTGTGTTGATTGGCGAAATTGGTGGCTCGGCAGAAGAAGAAGCCGCCGAATATATCAAAGCCAATATCACCAAGCCTGTTGTGGCATATATCGGTGGTGTGAGCGCCCCCCCAGGCAAGAAAATGGGTCATGCTGGCGCGATTGTCTCTAAAGGCAAAGGCACGGCACAAGCTAAGATGAAAGCCCTCACCGATGCAGGCGCAAAAGTGGCGAATAACCCCACCGAAATCGGCGGATTGGTGTTGCAAGCATTGAAAGAAATTGGATTGAGATAAAATTTATCCCCCATCCCCAACCCTTCCCCCATAAAATAGGGGAAGGGTGCAAACCAAGAATAGATTTTATTCCCCCTCTCCATGCAATGGGGAGGGGGTTAGGGGGTGGGGATAACAGGTTTAATTCCCTACCGCGACCAAGAATTCTTCGCGGGTTTCTTCGGTGAAGTCGGTGGCATAAAATGCCGATGCCAACACATAAAAATCGGATTTGTTCGATTTTACCGCATAGCCATCTTCATAACGCGCACCAACGACCAATTCATACGTCGTATCCAACGTTTGACCAGTCGAATTTTCATCTTCACCTGTGACCAGCGTATCGCGCACGACAATCGTCACCGTTGCGAGTGGCGCATCCATGCCATATTCGGGCAAGGTTTCTGTGCCGAGTGGTTTCCGCAAATTGAACGCGACAATTTTATCCAGCAACGCGGTGAAATTTTCTTCGTTAAAAGTTTCGTCCGCCTCTAAGCCCGCCATTTGCCACACATCACCCACTTTTTCAAATTCAAATGTGCCGTTGGCATTGGTGAGTGTCATGCTGACGACTTTGGTCGCATCTACGGTAATATAATCCGTCTTTGCCCATGTGGTGATTTCGGCGCTGATGCTCGTTCCGCTCACATCACGGTTCAGATACACATTATCGCTCCCCGCGATTCGGGTATGTGTGGCATTCGCCCCACCAGATGACCCAACATAAAGGGTGATGGTTTGGTCGCCTTGCACCAATTCGACTTTGCGTTCATATTCTTCATCTGCCACTTTCAAACGGCGTTGATTGCTGGCATTATCGGAGATGAGGCGCGAGGTATCGAGTCCTGCCAACACATCAAATAAGCTGGTGATGCGGGTCTCTTGAACGGGATAATTCCCAATATCTGCCAAGCCCCATGTGCCATCATCCAATTTAGTCAGGCGGATTTGATTGCCGTCTGTGCCGTTGGTGATGGTGATGCTGGTCACGGTATCCCGATTGAAATCGGCGAGGAGTGCAGTCGCTTCGGTATCGGTTGCGGTATTACCACTGGATAGGATGATAATCGCAATCAAGACAGCTTGAACAACCAGTGTTGCCAATAAAAAGAGGTTTGTTTTAGTCATTGGATGACCCTCCTGCGGTTTCTGTGAGTAAGTCCATCGGTTCTTCGGCGCGTTTGCGTAACCACCAAATGACTCCTAATGCCAATACACCCGCAAATGCCACCGCAAAATTGATAAATTCCCATTGGCGTTGTTCGGCATCGGTGAGTGGATTGAGCAAGCGCGTGGTGATGCCCCGTGCGCGGATGGTGGCAAGGGCGGTATCTTCGGTGAACCAATCCACACTATTTTGCACCAAACTGAGTGAATTTCCCGCACCTTCGCCTACAATTTGTTGGAACAGGTTGAGGATGTTGTCATTCAAAAATTCGGCGCTACCCACCACAATCAAGCGCGTATTTTCGGGGGATTGTGTAATTTCGCTCACGGCAACTAAGGGTAATGGTGTGGCGGTTGGGATTGGGGCGACTGTTGCTTCGGGTGTGACCTCTGCTGTCGCTTCTGCCGTAGATTCTGGGGCAGGGGTGATTTCTGGCGCGGGGGTTGGGGTTGGCAAATTCGCCTGTGCTTGGGCTTCTGCCTCAAATGGCGATGTTT
>JALONZ010000533.1 GCA_025454675.1 Anaerolineae bacterium
CTGGTTTTAATCCAAAACGCACCGCAATGCTATCAATTGTATCCCCCTGTGAGGCGATATATTGAATCACCTCATCACGCGGGCGGTCTGGGATGATGGTGAACGGGTCTAATAAATTCCGTTCCACCTGACCGCCGATACCATTATTTTCTGCCATAATTGGCATAGATAACAATTTTTGGGCAGTTTCAGCATCCAACAAGCGCAACCCACTGGCAATGGCAATCCATTCGGTTGGCACAAGTGCATCGGTGACTTGTACATCCACATTCGCATCGGCTATAGCAGGGGCGGGAACATCCACAGATGGACTTTTTGACTGATTGGTCAATAACACAACCGCACCGATGGTGAACCCGATTGCACCCAACATCAATACCAACGCGATGAGTTGATTCCTGCCTCTGGGTGTCATATGAGGCTGGGTATCATCCAACATATCGGGCGATTCGTTTTCAAAGTAATCTTTTTTATCCGACATGATAAACACCTTTCACTAAGGTCTTGGGTGGCATTGTTGTTCGTACCGCGAATTTCAAAGTGCAAATGCGGACCCGATGAATTGCCTGTGTTGCCCGATGCACCGATAACCTGCCCTGCGACCACATCTTGCCCGCAATTGGTATAATATTCACTCAAGTGGGCGTAAATGGTGATGGTGGGTCCGTGAACCAGCGCAACCATATAGCCATAACCGAAACTGTTCCAACCCGAAAAAATCACACGTCCGCTATTGGCGGCTTTGACAGGTGTCCCAACAGGTGTGGCAAGGTCAATGCCCGGATGCCAACTGGTATAACCGCGTGTGATGACATAGCCACCGCTCAACGGATTAACCCAATATGCCCCACCGACAATTTCTTGGGGCGGGCATGAACCCTGTTCACCATTTTGGAACACAACCCGCGGAGGTGGTGGTGGCGCAGAGGCATTGCCAGTTCCACTGCCACCAGTTGGCTCGCCCTGAATAATTTCGACTGCCACTTGCCAAACAATTTGCTCGGCTTCACCCCCCGGAAAAAAGAGGGGTGTGCCATTGCGTGGTGCAGATTCGGGGGTGAGGGCTTGTTCTTGAACAACCACACGGTTATATGGCGAATCCAAAACGACATACGGGTCGGTGAGTTTGTATTGTCGCACCATATCGGCAATGGTGGCGCTACCAATGGTTTTGATATACACGCCATCAGCAGGCGGAATCGTCACAATATCGCCTTGACGCAACACCTGAATAATTTTGCGCGGGTTTGACCATGCAATCGTCTCTGGTTGCAAGCCAAAACGTGCCGCGATGGTTTCGATGGTATCACCTTGTGAGACGGTGTATTGAATCACCTCATTACGTGGGCGGGCAGGGATAATGGTGAACGGTTCTAATAAATTACGTTCTACCACCCCCCCCATATCATTGGCAACACGTTCAATCGGCGCAGACAGCAATTGTTGGGCAATGGTCGCGTCAATTGTAGGTAACGGCTGATTGTTATTCGCAGTCGTTACCGTTTGGGGCGCGGTGGTGGGGATAGATTGAGTCGCTTCAGTTTCTTGTGTATTTTGCGCGATTTGTGGAGGGGTATTGGTGGCAGATGTCACCACAGTGGCTTGGCTTGGTGGATTGAGCAATATCATCACCGTTGCAATGGTGAAGCCAACCGCGCCTAATATCAACAGAAGACCGACCAATCGGTTGCCACCTGATGGTTTAACAGTCGGGAAAAGTCCAGTTGGACGTGTATCTTCTAATGGGTCTTTATCGGCATCAGGGGGAAGTTCATCTTCAAAATAGTTTTTCTTGTCTGGCATACTCTATAATCCTTTTGAGACTCAGTTTTTTCATGGTAATCAGGTTTAAGATGTTTCGCAAGGCTACGTAGGGCAACCGTTAGGAAATATGATATGGCATTGTCAATACAACCAGCATTAAATGATAAAAAAGTACCGCCCAGTGAGGGCTTGCCAAATCGTAGGGACAACCGTAGGGATTTGCCAAATCGTAGGGGCTTGTCATGGCAAGCCCCTACATACATTATAATCGGTCTAATTCTCATCCTCGCGGGCTATTTACGCTTCACCAACCTATCCCATAATCCCGCATGGTACACCGATGAAGGCACACACCTGAGCATTGCACATCACATGATGCAGGGCAAAATTCAATATTTCGCCGTCCAAGATTCCATGCTCCTATTTGCCCGCCCTCCCCTATTTCATGCCTGTTTAGCCGTCATCAGTCAGGTTTTTGGCGAAGACATCACCACCCTACGCGGATTTACAGCATCGCTGGGGGTGTTATCCACAGGCTTATTATTCATCCTGATACAAATCACCACCAAAAAATCATTTTTCGCGTTATGGGGCGCATTTTTATATGCCATCTATCCACAAGCCATTTTATACACCCGTTTCGGATTCAGCTATGCCCTGCTCACCCCTCTGATGATACTCATCGCCTTATTTCTGACGCGATATATCCAAACGGGGCGCTGGAATAGCTTGGCATTGGCGGGAATTTTGGCGGGAATCGGCTTGTTGGGCGATATTATGATGGGGTCAATCATCGTTACGGTGGCAATCATCACATTTTTCAAATCGCCCAAGATGCTCATCTGGCTCATCCCGCTCATGGCGCTCCCATTTGGGAGTTATGGCGCGGTGATGATGCTCACGCACCCATCCGCCTTTTTATTCGACCTCAATTTTACGTTCAATCGCTTGGGTGGGATACCCATCACGCAACAACTGAATACCATCAGCGAAAATTTTACCATGCTCCTCTCGACAGATTGGTGGTTTCCGTTGGGGATTATTGGCATCTTTATGATTCAACCCGCCTCATTGCGCGTCGTTTGCGCCTGTTTGGTGTTGTTGCCAATCGTGGTTATTGGGCGGACGGTGGCATTATTTCACCTCAGTTTATATTATATGAGTCCGCTATTCCCGTTCATCATTTTAGGGGTAGCAACAGTGTCATGGCGCGGGGCGGATTATCTGATGAACAACATTGTGCCAATGTTGCGCGATATGCAATTCATCAAACATGCGACTGTGCGTGTTCATCAACTCATTGCGAGTGCCATGTGTATCATCCTGATTATCCTGCCGTTATGGTTCACAACCCAACACACCATCAACGGGGTAAATACACATATCCAAACCGCCATAGACCCGTTTTTGGTGGA
>JALONZ010000027.1 GCA_025454675.1 Anaerolineae bacterium
ACAATCACGGGCGAGATGACCAACGGCAAATCTACCAGCGCATTCAGCAAGCCTTTCCCGAAAAAATTATGACGTATCAACACCCATGCGACCATCACACCGAGTATGGCATTAAAAATACTGGCTAAAACGGCGAGTCGGATGGATAACCATAGTGTATTAAGGGCTTCGGGGTCGGTTATCGCCTTCCAGAAGGGTTCAAATCCGCCCTGAAAGGTGTTGCTGATGAGTGCCAGCACAGGGGCAAGCAATAATATCCCCGCATAAATCAAGACACTGAGCAATAATAAAATCCCACCGATAGATAAATTACGTTCTTTCATAGTGCGCGTCCCACCCGCTTATTTTGGCGTTTATACCAATAATTGACACCTAATGTTGTGACCAGCGCGATGAATAAGATGACTAATGATACCCCACTGGCGGATGCCATGTTATTCCCTTCGACCTCACCATAGACATAAACGGCGGCGGTTTGGGTTTTTTTGGGGATGTTCCCAGAGATGATGACCACCGACCCAAATTCACCCAATGCCCGCGCAAAACTGAGCAATCCGCCCGTAATCATAGCGGGGAGTAGGGCAGGGAGTATCACCCGCCGAAAGGTGGTGAATTGCGATGCGCCCAGTGTATAAGCCGCCTCTTGTTGAGCCGCATCGAGTTTCATCATCACGGGCTGAACGGCACGAATTACGAATGGATAGCCCAAAAACAGGAGTGCCAAAATAATCCCGACTTGTGAATATAACACTTTAATCCCAAATTCATCATTCAAAAATTTGCCGACAGGCGTTTGCGGACCATATAGCAAGGTGAGCATCACCCCTGTGACCAATGTGGGGATGGCAAACGGCAAATCTATTAGCGAATTGAGCAGATTCTTGCCCCAAAACCGATAGCGTACCAACACATAAGCGGTTGTTGTCCCCATGATGATATTGATAATCGCCATCACACCCGCCGTCCATACACTGAGCCAGATTGCGCTCCATGCAACGGGGCGGGTGATGCTCATCCAAAAAGCATCGAACCCCTCGCGTAACCCCTCCACACTGATAACAAAGAGGGGCATGATAATCATCACGCTTAAATAAATAATCACAGACAAACGCAATCCCCAGAATAACATCTGGGGATTGCTTGCCTGTGACACACTATCTCGGTGTGCCACTGCTTGAGCCATGTGTTTTATCCTTGTATTTCGGCAATCATTTTGGTGAAAATGCCGTCTTCGCCAAAGAAATTGGGTACAACCTCTTTCCACCCCCCAAATTCATCAATGGTGAATAAATCTTCGATGGGTGGGAAGCGTTCTTCATCAAGTTCAATCGTTGGGACGAGTGTTAACACATCGGCTTCACCTTCAGTCTCGGACGGTGTGATAACCCGTTCATAAGGAGGACGGAAGCCACTCTCCGCAAAAATTGCTTGGGCTTCGGGGGTATAAGTAAAAGCGACAAAGGCTTCTGCCACTTCGCGCACACCATGTTTATCGGCATACACATCTACTACGGCAATCGGATTTTCAATCAGAATGGTGGATTTTGGATAGACGATTTCATATAAATCACCATTCCCTGCGTTCACCGCCGCATAATATTCATTTTCATAGGTGATTGCCACATCACCGATGCCCCGTTCAAAGGTCAAAAAGCTCTCCCGCCCATCAGCATCCATCACCAATACATCGGTATAGACGGCTGTTAGGAATTGTAATGCGCCCTCTTCACCTGCCGAATAACCATCCACAAACCCGCGATACGCCGCGCCATATGCCGCCATCGCATTCCACTGTGCGCCACCACTGGTTGCAGGGTTGGGTGTAATCACCGACAAACCGCGCCCCACAATATCTGCCCAATCGGTGACACCTGCGGGATTATCTGGGCGGACTAATAAAATGGCGACCGATGTGGATACCATGCCATTGTATTCATTATCTTGCCATGCGGTGGTGATGAGTCCTGCATCGGCAATGCGGGTGATATGTTCTTCTAAGGATAGTGCCACAATATCGGCTTCAAATCCGCCGATAACCGCCCGCGATTGTGCGCCAGAAGCCAGATACGATTCTTCAAAGATGACGGTTTGACCTGTTTCTTCTAACCAATAGGCTTGAAACAGGGGGATAATTTTGCCATAGGCTTCTCTTGGGACGGCAAATGCCGCGAGGGTGAGTTTGACTTCATTCGATTGCGCTTGTGCTACACTGCTGACTGCCAGTAGCAACAAACTGACGACGATGAACCATTTACGCATGAGGAAATACTCCTTGTTGATTGTTAATCCGAACAATTCCTATAGGATTAGTCGGGATTGTATACCCTGCCCCAAAAAACTGTCAAGGGGTAGATTGTGAAAATGGGTGCAATTGATACACCCATTTTCATCATAAACGATTTTTAGGTTGTGGCTATGTGTGATTTGTCACATGATTTACGGGGTAAAGCGAAGGATGAGTGTTGAACGTGCGGGTAATGTCTCCATTGGCTTGTAATCGGTGAAACCGCCTGTTGTGCTGAGGGTGGGCGCGATGGCAGATTCATCACCGAGTAAGACGGTCATAGGTGCATCAAGCGGGATGGGGCTACTATCTAGGGATAAGGTGTAATCGGTCGTTGGACGCGGACGAATATTGATGACAACCAAAAGTACCTCGTTTGGGGTGTGGCGGATGATGGAAATGACCCCGCCACGCGCATTGACGATTGTCACATCTCCTTGTCGCAGGGCTTCATGATTATTCCGCAGGTGAATCAGTGTTTTATAGTGATTGAACAGCGATGATAAATCTACTTTTTGTGCGGCAACACTCACACCATCTAACACATCATCATTCACCGCTCGCCAAGGCGTGCCTGTGGTGAATCCGCCTGTTTGGATAGATTCCCATTGCATAGGGGTGCGAATATCGGGGTCGGGTTTTACGCCCGTCATGCCAATTTCTTCACCATAATATAAAAACGGCACACCCGGAAATGTGAGCAAAACAGATGCGGCGACTTTGGCGGCATCTATATTATTTTGCACATCGCTCATCACACGATTTTGGTCATGATTGGTGATGAAAGTGGCATATTGATTGAGCGGGTAATTATTGAGCATGGTATCGAGGGCATCTAATGTGCCACTGGGCGTACCCAAATTTGCACCACGTACCAAACTCCGTGCGAGGTCAAATTCAAATGCGAGGTCTACGGCATCGGGGATATATTGCGAGACGACAAAGGCACTATCCCAAATTTCGGCAAGGATGAGGACATCGGGTTTGACAGACCGTAAATATTCCCGATAGGCGGTGAGCCATTCACGGGTGGAGCGGGTATTATCTTGGGCGCGTCCTTCGGCGATGAGGAACTTTGCCGCGTCCAAGCGGAAACCATCCACCCCCACATCTTCTAGCCAAAAGCGCCCAATTTCATACATCTCGGCGGTGACTTCTGGATTGGCATAATTCAGGTCGGGCATTCCGCTTTCAAACAAGCCATAATAAAAACGGTCGCCACCACGATGCCACACGGTTTGACCATCGGGTCCTTGATAACTGGGATTTTCATCTTCCCACACATACCAACTATCATATTTGGGGTCGCGTTCTTTGGATGCTTGGAACCATGGGTGTTCATCAGAACTGTGATTGATGACCATATCAATGATGACGGCAATCCCGCGTTTATGCGCTTCGGATACAAATTCTTTGAAGTCGTCCATATCGCCATAATCGGGATTGATGCCATAATAATCGGTCACATCATAACCGTGATAGGTGGGGGAGGGCATGATGGGCATGAGCCAAATGCCAGTGATACCCAAATCATTTTTGGTATTGGGGTCGCCATCATTCAAATAATCCAGACGGCTGATGATGCCCTGAAAATCACCGACACCATCGCCGTCACTATCCTGAAAACTACGGACGAAAATTTCATAAAACACGCGGTCATTCCACCAACGCAAATTCGGGTCTGTGGGTGTTTCTTGGGCAATGGTGATGAATGTGCTGGTGAATAGGGCGCAAATGAGGAGTAAAAACCATTTTTTCATATATCACATCCTATGTATGGGCATGATAATTTATGCCCTAAATCAATAGATGTTTTTCATTCTAAAACACAAACCCGCCCAATACATAGCATTAGGCGGGTTGTTTTATTGTGAATATTGACGAATTGTCATGAATTAGGCGGTGATGTCTTGGCTGGTGAAGTTGCGGATGGACAAACTGACAAGGAATACAATCCATCCGATTAGGATAAGCCATGATATGGTCACAGAAAATGGCACAAATCCTTCTGGCGCAAGTGGCACAAATGCTTCATACCCCATTTCCGCATTGCGGATATTGCTAAAATTATAGGTTGGTGTGAGCAAATAGAGTGGGAATAAATCAATACTGAGCAAACTACGCCCCAATGAGACAAGCAATAAGACGCTTGGCTCACCTAATGTAATGAGCAGGCTGGTGAAAATTGTGCCGATGATATTTTTGGTGTACATTGCCGCCAATGCCGTGTAACCCGTTGCGATGAAGGTCGTAACAAGGGTTAACGCCATTTGTGATGTGATATCGCGGATAAATTTACCGAATGTATCTGCATCAAACACGCCCATGTTATACCCAACGATTTGCGCCAGCACAATTGACCCAATCCCCACAAAAATAGACATCATTACAAAGGCGATGGTGATGAAAACCCCCAGCGTAAAAAATTTGTTGAGCATGATGACCCAACGTGGACGACGTGTAATCAGGTTTTTCCATGTGCCATGTTGATATTCCCCTGCAAAAACAATCGCGGTGAAGATGATGATGGTAAACCGCCCCAAATCACTATTGGGGAATGCCCATGCGCTTAAAAATCCGCCTTGCCAATTGGTGAGGAATTGAGCCATATCACTTAAATTTTCTGGCGAACCTGCCGCAGTAAAAAGCGCAATCACAATTGCGCCGATACTGAGAAATAATGCACTTATCGGAAATATCCAAACGAAAAAGGTCACTGCCCACCGATTACCAGCCAATTTTAGCCATTCAGCCCGAAATAATGCGGTCATAGTTGTTCGCCTCCTGATGTGACATCCAAGAAAAATGCTTCAAGTGACTGCCGATAAGGTGTAATTTCGTAAATATCCAGCCCATTATTGACTAAAGCGCGTGCGATATGAGGTGCATCATCGGCGGTTGCTTCTAAAAATAATCCGTCATCAGTTATCTTGCCGATGTGCCACTGAGGTGATAATACTGCCGATGCTTTTTCGGATGGTCTGGCTTTAATACGCAATTGGGTTTGTTCAGTGAGTAGGCTGTTGATGTTGCCTTCGCGGACAATTTCACCCTTATGGATAATGGCAAGGTTATCGCAGAGGCGTTCCACTTCGCTGAGGGTGTGACTGGAAAAACACACCGTTTTGCCATGATTATCCACCAAATCGCGCAATAATAAGCGCATTTCTAAAATACCATTGGGGTCTAATCCATTGGTTGGCTCATCGAGTATCAATAAATCGGGGTCATGGAGCAATGCGCCCGCCAAGCCAAGCCGTTGTTTCATGCCCATTGAATATGTCCCGAAGCGTTGGTCGGCACGGTCTGAGAGTTTGACGATTTCCAACACGGTGTCAATTCGCTTCATATCGGCTAAACCATGCGTCCGCGCCAGCAATATCAGATTTTTGCGCCCCGTCAAATAGGGATAAAAACTAGCCCCTTCAATCATCATCCCCACACGGCGCAAAATGTCATGATTTTGGCGCACATCTTGCCCATAAATTTTGATGTTACCTTGTGTGGGGCGAATCAGATTGAGCATCATCCGCATGGCGGTGGTTTTGCCCGCGCCGTTGGGACCCAATAAGCCATAAACTTGACCTTGCTCGATATTCAAATTTATTTTTTTAACGGCATGAATACGGCGTTTGCCCTTGCCGTAAATTTTGGCGATGTCGGTGATTTCAATCGCGTGCATAAATTTCTCCTATGCGTAAGATGGGCGCGATGGGGTTGTGTTGCGCCCCAATTGATAAAACAAGATGATAAATAGGGCAAAAGTGAGGATGCCAAAGATGAGCGAAATGGTCGTGCTGATGCTGGTTAAGCGAATATCACGCATGACCGCCCCAACTGATAATAATGTGATTCCCATGCCCATGACGAACATCGTCCCACGTAATAGGGGTAAAATCATGCTGGGTAAGCGTGTGATTTTGAATGCCAACATGACCCAGCCTACCCCTGTGAGCATCAGTCCAAATGAGGCGAGGATGCTAACAATCGTTACAATCGGGTGATTAAAATCGGCAGATTGCCCATAAACCAGTGTTGGTGTGTTAATAATGGCGATGAATACCCATTGATTGCTCCATGTGGTGAAGATGCTTATTGGGAATAAGATGTATAGCCCCCACTGAATTAAAGTGATAGGCAAATCGCCTTCATCACCCAAATAAGCAATCATGCCAATAACGCGCAAGCTATTGCGTGTTGCCCATACGGTTAATAATCCCGAAATGGCGATGAATATGGCATATACCCATAAAGATAGATGATTATATGGATTTGGTCTGCCGACCATCGTTAAACCTAGCATCGCGGATAGACTGGGCAGGCAAGCAATCACCATCGCCCGCCAATAGACAGACCGATGGATATGCGCCGAGCGCAAGCCATTACAAACCGCACATGCATCTCCCAATTCGCGCAATGCCAATGTGTGTGCGTTATCGGATGATAAGCCTTGTAGCAAATAATCATCCACCGCATCTAAATAATGCCCCGTCAATTCCGCACGAATCGCCCCTAACCGATTTTGTGGCAAGCCTTGTGTGGCGGTTTGTAACCATGTTTCAAAATTCATGCCTCGCCTCCGCTCAAAATGCGATTCACCGCCGATGAAAATCGTCCCCATTCGGCTAATTGTGCCGTGAGCGCATTTTTACCCGCATCTGTCAGGCGATAATAACGGCGTGTGCGTCCATTTTCGATATGGTCGCTGGCAGAAATGAGTCCTTGCGCCTCTAAGGTGTGTAGGGTGGGGTAGAGTGTGCCTTCTTTGAAATCGAGTACGCCTTCCGATTCTTCTTTGATACGTTTGGCGATGCGATAGCCATGATTTTCGCCATCTTGCAAAATGTGTAAAATGAGGAGCGGCAAACTCCCTTTGAGATTGATGTTCATATGATACCTCTATTTCCTAAGTATGGAGATACAATACATTGGTTTTCGAGGTATTGTCAAGATAGGAAAAAAGTCACGATAAACACATAGGTACGCTAGGACATGACAGGGACTATTCAGGCAGTTAAAATAGACTTATTGTTAGTAGGGACGACATATATGTCGTCCATCATTCATGATGAGAAAGGCATATATCTCTATGACATTTCCAAATTATTATGACCCCGCCAAAATTGGACAACTGTATAACCCGAATGTGACCGCCGCCGCCGATTTTGGATTGAAAGCAGGCTTAAAGCCCGCCCATACCGATAGCAAGCGCGTATTTTTATTGTTGGTGGATGTGCAAGCCGATTTTGTTCATCCAGATGGGGCGTTAGCTGTCCCTGGCGCGGTGGATGATACACGGCGCACAGTGGAATGGATTTATAACCACACCGGTGAAATTACGCAAATTGGTGCGACGCTGGATAGTCACCTTCCGATTCAAATTTTTTCGCCGACATGGTGGGCAGATGCGGATGGTCAACATCCCGCGCCGTATACCGAAATCACCAATGCGGATGTGCGAAGTGGCAAATGGACACCGCTATATGATGTGGCGTGGTCGCATGAATATGTGGAAGTGTTGGAAGAACAGGCAAAAAAACGCCTGATGATATGGCCCTATCACACCCTCATCGGGACACCCGGTCATGCGATTGTGCCTGCACTCTTAGAAGCAATCGCCTATCACACGGCGGCGCGTCAAGCCCAACCGAATATGTATACCAAAGGCATGATTCCCAAAACCGAAAATTATTCCGTGATTGAGCCAGAGGTCAAAGTGCCAGAACATCCCAACGGGCGGGTGAATACGGCATTGATGGATGACATTGGCAAGTATGACCTGATTTATATCGCGGGGCAGGCAAAAAGTCATTGCGTCTTAGAGACGGTCACATCCATGATGCGTTACTATCCACCCCAAATCGTGAAAAAGATGCGGATTTTGGAAGATGCCATGTCATCTGTCGCGCACCCTGTGATTGATTTTGAAGCCTTGTCGCAAAAGGCATTCGGGGTGTTCACGCAGTATGGCTTGACGATGACCAAGACGAGCGAGCCGATTGGGTAGGGTAAGATTTCCCCTGAAAAGGGGATTTTTATTAATGTAGGAGTGATAATTATGAAACCGAATACGGTAGATATTTTACCGCAACCATTCGTATGGATGCCCATCTCCGCGGGCAAAGTGACCATCACCAAAGAATGGAGAGAGGATAGTGAATCACAGATATTTGATGTCTCTGCCTTCGACATGGCGAAATATCCCTGTACCAATGCCCAATTCAAATTGTTCATGGACGCGGGTGGCTATGCCGAAAAACGATGGTGGACAGATGATGGTTGGGCTGATCGGCAAGTCTTTAACTGGTTAAAACCGCGGTTTTGGGATGATAGCCAATTCAACAGCGCAGAACAACCGGTTGTGGGTGTGTCGTGGTATGAGGCGGTCGCATTTTGCACTTGGTTGAGTGAAATTACAGGCGAAAATATCATGCTACCCACCGAACAACAATGGCAACGTGCCGCGCAGGGTGATAAAGGATTGACTTATCCGTGGGGCAATGACTGGGATGGGTCACGTTGTAATCATAATGTTGGTGGTCAAGGGATTGGTAAACCCACCCCTGTGCGCCAATATGAAGGCAAAGGGGATAGTCCGTTTGGCGTGGTGGATATGGCGGGTAATGTTTGGGAATGGTGCAAGACGGGGTATGAGACAGGTGTACAAGACTTACAAGGAACTGGCGTTCGTGTTAAGCGCGGTGGCTCATGGCATGGCATCCGTGCAAACGCTTTCCGTGCTGTGAGTCGTCTCGGTGGTTCTCCTCATTACAGGAATGCCGCGCTTCATTCGGGTCACATCACGGGTTTTCGGATTGCTCGCATAGCGCGTGATTGATTTTGAAACCTTGTCGCAAAAGGCATTTGGGGTGTTCACGCAGTATGGCTTGACGATGACCAAGACGAGTGAGCCGATTGGGTAGGTGATATATTTTTATCTGCACCCACTAGAGAATCTAACCCCACCCCTAAATCCCCTCCCCATTACATGGAGAGGGGACTTTTCCCCGCAGAATGACGGTTTTCTCCCCCTCTCCACAGCGTGGGGAGGGTGCTGGGGGGTGGGGTCAAACAATTAGCAATCATGGTAGGTAATTGCTAATGGTGCATAAGGCGGTTATAATGTGCGTTATGATAATAGCGGATAAACCCATAGTGGGGATATTTAGATGGTAAAAATCTTTATTTCATATCGTCGGGCAGATAGCAAAAAAGATGCGGGTCGCATTTATGACCGCCTTGTAGAGGCATTTGGCAAACATAACATTTTTAAGGATGTAGATAATATCGAACTTGGCGATGATTTTCGCGGTGTGTTGCGTGAAGCCGTTGCTGGGTGTGATATTTTGTTGGCGATTATCGGCAAGCAGTGGCTGAATATCACCGATGAGAAAACAGGCAAACGGCGCTTGGATAACCCCGATGATTTTGTTCGCATCGAAATCGAAAGCGCCTTGCAACGTGATAAATGCCTTGTCATCCCGTTATTGGTAGATGGCGCATTCATGCCCAGTGGGGATGAATTGCCCCTTAATTTGCGCGAATTGGCATTCAAAAATGCGACTACTGTGCGTGATGACCCCGATTTTCATAAAGATGTGGATAAACTGATTGATTCGATTCAACGCCGTTATCATACCCCGCCTGTAACCCCGCCTCAAACCGATGTTTATGCCCTCATCGGCAAATTTTATGAGCTATTTGATGCCCAAGATTGGGATTTGGCGCGGGAAATCCTCGCACAAATTCGGGCGACAGGCAAAATTCCACGCACTTTTAAGGCGGATGCGTTTGAAACTGATATTTGGAATGCCATTCAAGTTCAAGACCGTGACAATGAGTATCGTGTGTTGCAAGGCATGGTTGGCAGAGTGCCACCAATTCGCATTTGGGACGGGTTGGTGGCATTTTGGGAAGCCTATCCCAATTATGACCCAGATGATTTAGCCCGTTTTAAGCCCGCACCACCCAAACCCACCCGCAAAACCGCGCTCGACCTGTTGCCCAAGCCCTTCGCATGGATGCCCATCTCGGCGGGCAAAGTGACCCTTATCACTGAAAAAAGTTGGGCAAAAAATTATATCCCCGAAGGCAAATCACAAACATTCGATGTCTCCGCGTTTGACATGGCGAAATATCCCTGTACCAATGCCCAATTCAAATTGTTCATGGATGCGGGCGGCTATGCCGAAAAACGTTGGTGGACAGAGGATGGTTGGCAGGCAAAACTGGAT
>JALONZ010000534.1 GCA_025454675.1 Anaerolineae bacterium
ATGTAAATAGTATTTTTATTCTAGCACATTTTTAAGTACAATCAACTTACCAGCGCCTTATATCCCCATCGCTAAAGCGAGGGGTTTTACGGCGTTTTTGATAAACAGTGGACTTAACTGGCATTAGAATCCGCAACGCCTTCACCCTATCATGATTCTATTGCATATCATCACACACCGATAAGGATATATCATGCCAGAGATTACCATTCGCCGTGCTACTATTGAAGATACAACCGCCATTGTGCGCCATCGGAATTTGATGTTCGGTGATATGGGACTTGGGACACCCGAAAGTCGCGCTATATCAGATGGTCATTTTGATAAGTGGTTGCGTCCCCGCCTGATTTCTGAGGAATATATTGGTTGGGTTGCTTGTGATGGGGATGAAATTGTTGCAGGGCTTGGGTTGTGGGTGATGGATTGGTTGCCCGCGCCTGATGGTATCACCTTTGTGCGCCCGTATGTGTGTAATGTTTATACCGAGAATAGTCACCGCAAGCAGGGCATCGCCCACCGCTTGGTGGATGTGATGTTAGCCTATTGCAAAGAATGCGGGTATAAGCGTGTCCGCCTTCATGCCAGTGTGTTTGGCAAGCCGATTTATGAACAAATAGGGTTTATCCCGACCAATGAGATGGAATTTGTTTTTGAATAACCGAGAGACAAATCTGCGCGGGGCAAATGACGGTTTCTTAACCGTCATTTGCCCCGCTTGTCACTAAGATAACCGTTCCACAATCGTCCCCGTACCCATGCCACCGCCACAGCACATGGTTTGCAGACCATATTTTTTATCATGTGTTTCCAGCGCATGAAGCAATGTGGTCATCAGGCGTGCGCCAGATGCGCCCAATGGATGCCCGATGGCAATCGCGCCACCATGCACATTGACTCTATCCATATTCGCCTTAAATTCGTTGCGCCACATGGCAATCACCGCCGCGAATGCCTCGTTCACTTCAAATAAATCAATTTGGTCAAAGGTCATACCTGCGCGTTGCAAGGCTTTTTGAGTCGCGCCGAGCGGTCCCGTCAACATCAAATGCGGGTCACTGCCGACTGTCACCATCGAAACAATCCGCGCGATGGGTTTCAATCCCAATGATTCGGCTTTGGCGCGGGTCATCAGCAACACCGCCGCCGCCCCATCACTAATTTGGCTACTATTGCCTGCGGTTGTTACGCCTGTGGGTGTGAAGGCGGGTTGGAGTGTCGCCATTTTTTCCACATTGGCGCTCGGACGGAAGCCTTGGTCTTGTGTGACTAAAACCGAATTTCCTGCCTCATCCACACCCGACATCGGCGTGATTTCTTTGGTCAGCCAGCCTTTTTGTGTGGCATTGGTCGCACGCATGTGGCTTTCATAACCTATTTGGTCAACATCGGCGCGGGTGATGCCCCATTTTTCCGCAATTTCATCCGATGACATGCCTTGTGGGATGATGTTATGAACATTCATGATGCGGTCGGTGAACGGTTGTGCGCCATCCACGCCCAAGCTACTACCCATTGGCACACGGCTCATATTTTCCACACCGCCCGCCACCGCGATTTCGACTTGACCGGTGGCAATCATGCCCGCCGCCAAATGAATGGCTTGTTGACTGCTACCGCATTGAAAATCAATGGTTGTCGCAGGGGTTTCGATGGGCAATTCGGCATCCAGTACCACATTCCGCGCGATGTTAAAGGTTTGTTCACCGACTTGCGATACACTGCCAAAAATGACGTGTTCGACTAATTTGGGGTCTAAATTGGCACGACTCAACACCTCACATAACACGCTTGAACCCAAACGGACGGGGTGTGTTTCTCTGAACCAACCGTTGCGTTTGCCCAAGCCTGTGCGCGTTGCCGATACAATCACAATATCATTGTTACTCATAAAGCATATCCCTCATAAAATTATTTATTGACGATAATCAAATATTCATTTGATTTTTTGAGATGATGCAATCATAACGCAAAAATGGCGCATCTGGCAAGCAAATCACATCACCTTATTATTTACAGCGCCTCGAATTTCGGCTAATCTAAAGCCAATCAATATGAAGGTATATTTTGTTGGGCGACATGTATGCCGTCCCTACAACCATGTAACGATGGTGATTGTAGGGACGTGATATATCACGCCCACTATGAGAGGGATGGGTATGCTCAAATCTGATGCAATTGCATTGTTGTTTCGTTGGTTTTTGATGATTGCGGGTTCGATTATTTCTGCAATTGGGGTGATTGTATTCATGACCCCATTCGATATTGCCCCGATGGGCTTTGTTGGGGTGGCGGTAATTTTGAATATCGTGTTTGCATTGCCCATCGGCTTGACCAATTTCGCGCTCAATGTCCCTCTGATGATTTGGGCGGCGCGGATGTTGGGCGGTTGGCGTGTGGTGGCATGGACGATTGTTTTTATTGTGATTTATTCCATTTCGTTAGATACACTTTCCCCATTTTTTCCTGCTAAAGGGGTGAGTGATGATGTGTTGCTGAATGCCATTTTTGGCGGGATTATCGGCGGGGTTGGCGCGGCGATGGTCATCCGCGCTGGTGGGACAACGGGCGGTGTTTCCACGTTGGGGCGCGTGCTACAAGAAAAATATGGCATTCCCCTCAGTACGACCTATCTCTATTCTAATGTCGGGGTGATTTTACTCATCGGCGCGGTGTTGGGGTGGGAAGGCGCGTTATTTGCGATGGTTGCCATTGGTGTTGAAGGCGCAATGACCGATTACTTGCTGGAAGGTCCCAGTGTGATTCGGGTGGCGATGGTCATCACCGATTA
>JALONZ010000535.1 GCA_025454675.1 Anaerolineae bacterium
ACATCATCAAAAAATGCGGATAACGGTCTGGCAGTGACATAACCTTCATCATCTAAGACGAAAATAGTTTCATCACCTTCAAAGCAACTTCCCCCGTATCCGACACCTGCTTGCAGGAAATGATGCCCAATCCGTTTGTCAAATCCCATACCTTGCGCCACTTCAATCACATCCGCGCCTAATTTTTCGCATATGATACTAATTTCATTGATGAAACTAATCCGTGTGGCTAAAAACGCATTAGACGCATATTTAATCATCTCGGCGGTGCGTAAATCGGTCATCACAATCGGCGCACGCAATGGCAAATAGAGTTGCGCCACCGCTTCGGATGCGTTTTTATTCAATGACCCCAACACCGTGCGGTCTGGGTGCATAAAATCATTCACCGCCGCGCCTTCACGCAAAAATTCCGGGCAACTCACCACCGAAAAATCAATCGGTTTCGGTTGGGTATTGCGAATAATATCCGCCACCCAATCGCCCGTACCCACAGGCACAGTAGACTTGTTGATGATAATCATCGGGTGTGTCATCATCTTGGCAATCGTTTCGGCGGCGGCACGCACATATTTCAAATCCGCTTCGCCATCCACCCCTTCTGGTGTGCCAACACAAATGAATACAAATTCAGCATTTTTCAATCCCTCTTCATACGAGGTGGTGAAATGCAACCGCCCTGCCCGCACATTCCGCTCGACCAATTCTTCAAGTCCGGGTTCATATATGGGCATAATCCCATTTTTCAAAGCGTCTACTTTTTGGGCATCAATATCCACTGTCACGACATTATTGCCCAATTCGGCAAAACCCATCGCATTCACCAAGCCAACATAGCCTGTCCCAACGACACAAATTTCTTTCATGCAAATTTATCCTTATAAATGAACGGTGTGTATGTGTAATTTACATACACCACTTTATACAGAACGCCTCAATTTTACGACATCCCAACCAATCCGACTATATGACAAAATTCATCACCCCAAAATACAAAAAACTATGTTATGCTGTTAAATGACTTATTCAACTTTTTTCAAATAGATAAAGGATGATGCACATGCCATTTGAACTCCCCAAAAGCGCACTCGAAGCCAAACATTGGACATGGGATAATTACAAACCATTTTATGAAGAACTAGAAGCCCGCCCCATCACAGCCGATACAGTGGATGAATGGATGAGCGACCGTAACGCAGTGGATAATTTGATGGGCGAAGTGTTTTCTCGCGCACGGGTAGCCATTACCCAAGATACCAGCGATGAAGAAGCCGAAGCGTTTTTTAAGAATATGATGGCGACCATGTATCAACCCGCCAGCGAAATGGATAATCGGCTGGATAAAAAATTAGTCGCAAGCGGTTTTGTCCCAGAAAATTTTGAACTCCCCCTGAAAAAAATGAAATCCGAAATTGCCCTCTATCGTGAAGAAAATATCCCCCTCTTCATCCGTCAACAAGGCATTTCGATGGAATATGGCAAAGCAACAGGCGCACAAACCATCCAATGGGAAGGCGAAGAACTCACCATAGAACGCGCCAAATTGATTTTGGAAGACCCAGACCGCGTCAAACGCGAAAAAGTGTGGCGCATGATGATGAATCGCTGGTTACAAGACCGCCAGACCTTCAACAATTTATGGACACAACTCTATGATTTGCGCCAAGAAATGGCAAAAAATGCGGGTTATGACAATTATTTAGCGTATCGGTGGGAAGAATTTAAGCGATTCGATTATACCCCCGCCGATACCGAAACCTTCCATAACGCCATTGAACAAGTCGTCGTGCCTGCCGCCATGCGTGCCAATGAACGTCGTCGGGCGCGGTTGGGTGTGGATACCTTGCGTCCTTGGGACTTGGATGTAGACCCATATGGCGAAAAACCCTTGCGTCCTTGGACAACGATTGATGAATTTTCGCAAAAAGCGGTGAGCATTTTCAGGCATGTAGACCCCGTTATCGGCGGATATTATGAGATGCTCCACAACGAAGGGCTAACCGACCTCGAAAATCGTAAAAACAAGGGACCAGGGGCATATTGCACCAATTTCTCACACATGGGTCGTCCGTTCATCTTTATGAATGCCGTTGGCAAGCGGGATGATGTGCGGACATTGCTCCACGAAGCGGGTCACGCCTTCCACAATTTTGAGACGATGAGCAACCTGCCCTATAACAGCCAACGCTCATATCCAATTGAATTTGCAGAAGTCGCTTCGATGGCGATGGAATTGCTCGCCGCGCCCTACCTCACCCATGAATTTGGCGGATATTTTAATGCCAAAGAAGCCGCCATTGACCGCATCAGTCACCTCGAAAAGAATATTTTCTTCTGGGCGTATATGGCAGTGGTGGATGGCTTCCAACAATGGGCATATACCCATCCCGAAGGGCGCGACCCGAAAGCCTGTGACCAAAAATGGGCGGAACTCTGGAATCGGTTTATGAAAGTGGATTATACTGGGTTAGATGATGTGCGCGAAACCGGTTGGCATCGTAAACAACACATCTTCAATTATCCCATGTATTATGTGGAATATGGGCTGGCGCAACTGGGTGCGGTGCAAGTGTGGGCGAATGCCCTCACCAACCAAGCCAAAGCCGTTGCCGATTATCGCAAAGCATTGGCGCTCGGTGGCACGCGCAACTTGCCCGAATTATACGGCGCGGCAGGCGTAAAATTTGCCTTTGATGCCGATACATTGGGCAAAGCGGTGTCATTGATGGAAAAAACCATTGATGAATTAGAACGGGTTTAATTTTAATACCAAAAGCACCCCCAT
>JALONZ010000536.1 GCA_025454675.1 Anaerolineae bacterium
ACTCATTGAATCAGATGGGCGTGGTGTCAGTCCTGCATTGGTATACATTGTCAGGCGGGCATTAAATAACGCATGGACAACATGGGATTTACCCGAAAATCTCATCAATACCGCACGCGATTATTGTGAAGCGGTGAAAATTGTCGTATCGGGCGGATTTAATCGTGACCGCATCGCATATTTTGAAGAAATAGGTGTGCCTGTGGATTATTATGGGGTTGGCTCATCGTTACTGATGAATGATAAATCCACCAACAGCGATTATACGATGGATGTCGTGCGCGTGCGCGTGGGGGATAACTGGGTGGATATGCCCAAAGTGGGGCGTGCGCCAAATGACAACCCCAATTTAGAACGTGTGAATTTAGCCGATAGTGAATAAGGATATGAATATGGATGACGAACAAGATGTGAAATATCCCTCTAGTTTTTATGATGAACTGAAACGCGCCGCCGCCAATATTGATAAAGGGCGTGAACCCGAATTTATATCTGGGCGAATGGGGACGCGCCAATATTCAATTAAAGCCTTGTTGGAACGCATCATCAATGCCTTTATAGACGAACACGGGCGCGATAGTGTCGCGCTCAAATCGGCACAAACCCCCGCACAACGTTATGCGCTCATCCTCGCCACCGCCAGTTATGTGATTGGTGTCGAGTCTATCCTCATTTCCGATGCCGAAAAAGCCGATATTATCCGCAAAGCCTATGCTGAATTATTCACATTCGGTCCGTTGGATGCCCTATTTTTGGATGAAAGCATCACTACCATCACCTTAGAAGGGGCAGATAAAGCCTCTGTACGTTATGGTCATGGCGAATTGGTGGCACAAAAACCCCTGTTTGAAGATACCGACCATCTCAATCGGATTGTGCGCCGTTTGTTATATGAAGCCGATGCCGATATTTCCATAGATACCCCGCTCATCGAAACAGGTCTATTAGTCGGGGAACGGCGTATCTCACTCAATATCGCCAGCCCGCCAATCACCTATTTGCTCTCGGTGGATATTCGTCTGCACCCATCCAAACCAGTCACCCTCGCCGATATGGTCGCAAGTGGGGTGATGACCCAAACCGCGTGTGATGTGTTGATGGCGCTCGCAAAATCCGCGCATGGGGTGATGATTGTCGGCGAAACCGAATCGGGCAAAACCACCCTGCTCGGCGCGATGCTTCAGCATGTGACCACGCCCTTAGTCAGTGTGGAACGCGCAGGTGAATTGCGCTTACCCGAAAATGGGGAGCAGTTGGTGGTACAGTGGAAGACCGATGACCACCAAGCAATTCCATTCGGGGAACGGGTACATCAAGCCCTATCCAAAAATCCCCCATTATTGGTTTTGGATGAAGTCCGCGCCGATGAGCCAGAAAGCATTGTGCCACTCCTCACCGAATCCCCTACCCCGCGTTTGATGTGGGCATTTCGTGGGACGACCAATAGCAAGCGATTGGTGGCGGCATTGGGGATTTTGGCGCGTAAAAGCAATCCCGAACAAGGTGATATGGCGGTGAAACGGTTATATGAGCGATTACCGTTTGTGGTGGGGATTCGCAGACATGATGAAAAACTCAAATTGACCCATATTAGCGAATGGCAATTTGCTAATGAGTCTGATTATCCGAATTATGTGGAACTCTTGGCGCGTGGTTGGGATGATATTGAACTCACAGGCAAACGTCCGATGAAGCATTTGGATTTACCCGATAATTTTTGGGGGTAGATTAATAGAGACATGATAATGTGGGTTAGTCAATAAATGCGGTGTATGCCTGTAAGGGCGCAACATGTTGCGCCCTTACAGAACCGCTTATTTTGGGCGTGAATATATCATGCCCACCCCACTACATCAAAACACCCTAGCTAGAACGATTGGCGTTTTCCACAGTGGTACGCAAAACATCAATGCTCACACCACCACTGGTCAGACTGGGGTTAATGGGTTGTGGGGTGCCTGTTTGGGTTTCATCCCATGTCCCCATCCGAATCCGAACAGCGGGTGTGCCACTGGTGCCTGCACTACGTGCCAGTGCGCCGTCCGTTTGATATTGTTCGGCTTCTTGGGTGCATTCTAACAAGCGAGACAAATTGAGATTTAACTTTTTCGCCAATTCACGCCCTGCTTGGTCGCCACTCATGCGTTGCGAGGTGGCATAATAATAAAGTTCTTCATGGGCAATCCAAAAATTAGTATCATCGCCAGATAATTCAGCCGCACATTCCGCAAGTTTGGCATATTGTGTGCTATCTGACCCCAAATTGGCAATCAAGCGATATTCAAACCGCGCCAAGCCCGTTACGACAAATTCTTCAATGAATTGATTCACGGTGCTTTTATAATCTTGGCAATGGCTACACGCAAAATCGGCAAATTCGACAACCGTAATCGGGGCATCGGGGTTGCCCAACACAAATGCCCCATCAGGCGTGCGGTTGGTTTCTAATGCGCTAAAATCCACGCCACTGCGTTCCGCAATCGCATTTTGCGAAAAAACCACAATTGCCACAAAACCCGCAACCGCCAAAAGGACAACTGCCCCAATCAACATAAATGTTTGTTGCTGTTGTTGTTGCTTTTTTCCAGCTTTCATCAACCTACTCCATCTTTTTACGAGGTACTATCCCAAATAAAATTTAACGATTCGCCTGATTTTACAAGGGAATCGTTAAAAAATTATGGGTAATCGTGAATTTTTTACAGATAATTAACGTTTTGGGGCTAAATTCAATTATTTGCATCCTCAATAATGCGGGCGAGTACCTCATAATCTACCCCG
>JALONZ010000537.1 GCA_025454675.1 Anaerolineae bacterium
GCGATTGTTCCCCCGCCAAATTTCCAGAAGCCGACCAAAAGTTGACCATCGGCGCTCAGAGCCACTTTAGGATGAATGTATTGCACCGTTTGGCTAAGGGATTGTTCGCCTGTAGTAATATCCGCCACCATCAACCCACCTGTTGCAAAATTGGAGATGAATAGGCGCTTATCATCCGATGCGAGGTCAAAACTGCTCACACCACCTTGCACAGGGAATTGAAGCACCTCTTCGCCCGTCACAATATCAAACACACGCACGATATTATCACCCGATGCAACCACCAATTTCGTGCTATCGGCAGTAATGGCAATATCTTGAACGGTAGAATTAACCCCCGCGACGAAGGTCGCCAATACTTCGCCAGTGCTGGCGGATAAAATATAAATATTGGAAAAATCTTCCGCCGCGGCAATTAGATTATCATTGTTGCTGATGGCGACATGACTGAAATTAGCATTATTCGGGCTGGTAAAAGTAAGTGTTGCCTCACTTGCGCCAGTATCCCACACCTTAACCGTCTTATCATCCGATGCGGTAGCCAGCAAAAATCCAAAACTATTCCACGCCACATCATTCACCTTTGCGCTATGGGCAAAAGAAAGCGGTGTGCCACCCATCAAATCATATACCGTAACACCTGCCTGATGCCCAACCGCCAACCAAATGCCATTGGGGGCAAATTCTAACGCGGTTGGGGCTTGCGAACCCGCATCGGGAATAGTCACAGTAGCGACCTCTGTCAGTTGTGCGATGTTACTTTGGATGATGACAGGTGTTTGTTTTGTTGGGGGGAGTGCGTTGGTAGTGGTATTGCTAGTCGTATTTGTAGTCGTGGTGGTATTGGTATCAGTTGGAGGTGTATCTCCGCCCCCACACCCTGCTAACATCATCGCTACAAGTATCATCATCACAAATTTTATCATGCAGTTTCAATCTCCTTGTTACCTTGTTGCATATGCGATGTTTTTATTGTAATGAATTGTTATATGAACGCAAATTACGGAAAACATACGCCACCAACATCACCCATTGGGATATGGCGCTGGCGGTGAGTGCGCCCAAAATCCCCAACGGCGGGATGAGCATCAGGTTCAACACACCGTTGCCGATTGCGCCTGCAATATTCACCCACAGCACAAAGTTTTGCGCGTTTTGTCCGTATAACCGATGGATGATGGGCAAATAACCGAATATCGGCAAGACGAATAACCCACCCATCAGCCAAAACGCATCGGCATAGGTCAAGTCATATACCACACCAATCAGCCAACGCAACAGGATTAGCGCGGGCGGAATTATCACACACCCCGCCAAAAATAACCGAATCGCCATTTTGCGGATGGTCGCTTCATCCAACCGATAAATCGTCTTGACGAAGGGTATCAGGATGAAATTCGCGCCCGCTTGGATGTAGAGTAGCAGGTTAATCACCACCTGATACGCGGCAACATCCCCTTTTGGCGCAAGTGCCGATAGGGTATACAGGTCTATGCGCGAGGCGAGCATCCCGCTCAATCCCAGCAGGAAAAAGGGTAGCGCGAGGCGGAAATAGGCGAAATCTATTTTAGCCCCACCCTCTAACCCCCTCCCCATTTCATGGAGAGGGGGAATCTTTTGCTCCCTTCCCCTATAGAATGGTCGTAGGGACACGATATATCGTGTCCATTTGGACGACATTCTTGTCGTCCGCATATTTTCATCCCCACCCCCTAACCCCCTCCCCATTTCATGGAGAGGGGGGATGTTTTGCTCCCTTCCCCTATGCAATGGGGGAAGGGTTGGGGATGGGGGTGCATTATAATTTAACCACACCTCCCGAAATCGCCACGCATATAACCCCGCCTTGCACCACGCGCCAATGATGAACACGGCAAATAATCGGTCTTGGGTGATATTGCCGAGTAGGAGCGCGGTCAACATGCCACCTGTGATGGTCATTTCGGCAAAAACCGCATAGGCAAATCCGCGCCGATACACAATCAGCACCTCAAACGATTGGGCAATCATCAACGGGGCAATCCACACGATATATAACCCGCCATTGAGGAATAATAAGACGGGGCATATCAGCAAAAATACAGCAAAACGGCTGATGAACACCTCACGCCACGCTTGGGGGATGGTTTGCGGATGCTGACTAAATTGGCGGAGCAAGTATTCTTTATTCCCCCATGCCAAAATATGTGCGATGAGTTGTGCCGTGATGAGTGCGCTGACGAATTCGCCCCATAATTCGCGCGAGGCGAGCCGAATCACCAGCGCCGAAATGCTGATATTCAGCGCGGGTGTGAGCAAATTCTGAATGCTATTCAGCATGATGCTGGTGGCACGTTTGCGCCATTTTCTGCGTTGGGTGATGGTTGTCATGCTGTTGATTATAGGCGATTCATGATAAAAATAAAAATTTTGTGCCAACTGATTGTCATATTCCACAATTGCGCGTATGCTATAAATGGACACACGTCCTTTTATTTCACAAATTTGGAGGCAAGTGATATGCGTCAAAAGTTCTTTTTGTTAACCCTTTTAGCGGTACTCCTCATGAGCATCATGCCCACGCTGGCGCAAGATGGCATCGAAGCTAGTGTTTTGGTGGAAGGACTCGATAACCCGCGCGGTATCAATTTTGATGAAAATGGTGTTTTGTTCATCGCGGAATCGGGTACAGGTGGCACAACTGAAATGATGGGTCCGTTTGGTCCTGCCACACTCGGATTTACTGGGCAAGTATCGGTATTCGCAGAAGGCGAATTGAGTGTACTCATTGATTATTTG
>JALONZ010000538.1 GCA_025454675.1 Anaerolineae bacterium
ATCCGGTGAATACATGGTCGGGTGGTCTATAATATGCACCCGTGTCCCATTTGGAAATCCGACTGAGCGATAGAGTGCGTCCTCAATATCATAATTGCGTCCACGGTCATCCCGGAATTGTTGGTTGAACAAGCGGATATGATAATCGAAATAATAAACGGTTTGCGAGGTCATGAGATGACAGGCGATGATGATGAGCAAAAAATTTGTCCGTTTTATATTTTTAAGGTGCAAATTTTCTGCAATGCAAACCGCTCCTAGCCCGATGAATGTTGCAAGGGCAGGAAATTCGACCACATATCGCGCCGAAATACGACTTTCTTGTAAAAAGACATTGCCAAGCCATGTTATCCCTACCCACATAACCATCAGTGTTGCGCCGATAACCGATTTGGCATCGAATATCCCGCCTAATAAAGCAAGCCATATGGCAAAAAATGCCCCAATTAAGAAGTAGGGCGCAATATCTAACAAGATAAATGGTGCATCGCCCCCATAATAGAGTTGGGCTTCGGGGATTGCCATATGAATCATCATGCTTTCGGTCATGCGCCTGATAACATGTTTAATTACACCCTCAGCACCATCAAATTCGGCGATTGTTTTTTCGGTTACGCCAGCCGAGTCGAGGCGTGAGGCTAAATCTTGATTGCGTGCGATGAGGGTATAATAGACAGGCGCACCAACACAGACCGCGACTACCCATAAAATTACCCCTGCGCGAATGATTGGTATGGGGTTCATCACCGATAATTTTTGGATGATGGCTTGTCGCTTCGTTTTGTTGAATAGGGCGGGGGTTATCATGGGGCGGATATGACGCACATATGCCCAACCACCCAGTAATCCCAACCAACTCAATGTGAGGACGGGGTATAAAAAGCGCCCTCCCTCATAAAAATATTGTGTTAGCCCCAACATTGCGCCTGCCCATGCAAAATTACCCCGTATTTGATGTGGGCGGTTAAACCCGCGTGCGATGAAATAAAATGTGAGTGTGCCAAAAAGTGGGTCGGCGATATTATTGAGCGCGATTCGGCTAAATTGGATATGCACAGGTAATACGGCTAGGGCAATTGCCGCCATAATCGCCACGCGCCGATTAAATAATTCGCGCACCAACAGATATAATGCAATAACATTTGCCACGCCTAAAAACACGCTAAACATCCGCAAGCCGACTAAGTTCCAGCCGAAAAATTCCACGAAATGCCATTGCATATACGGGAAAATATATGGGAAAGCCGCCACAGAACTGAATGGGATGAGCAAATCTATTTTCGTACTGGTGTTGAAATGCAACACAGGATTAGAAAAATGAATTTCGTCTATCCATAGGCGGACGAGTGTTTCCAGTTGAATGGCGCGGACGATGGTGGCAAAAATAACCACTGCCCCTAACATCATGATTTCGATGTGTGGGATGCTGGTGAGGTGTTGACGGAATGTTTTTTCATGTATTGCAATGCGAATTTTTTTAATTTTGCCCGATTGGGTTTGTTTTTCACCCCATATATAGCGCATCCCCGCGAATCCATATGCCAATAAGCAAATTCCTGCCACCCATAAAGCGAATTGCACATGCGATGAGACACTCAGTAAGCCCCGAATTTTGAACACTTTGCCACTGATTTCGGCGAGGATAGCGAGGGCATAAATGCCCAATAATACGGCAACCCAACGGGTACGGGTGTGAATTTTGGTGGTTGGGGGGGGCGTAGATTCTATAGTTTCGCTATTGGGGCGATTCCACACCAAAAGTAACATGAGCAACAACATGAGTGCGCCCAATAATGCCCATAATGACCCTTCATCTAACCCCTCATTTTTGCCGATGTTGAATTGAAAGGTGCTAACGGTCATGGTGATGATGACCAACACCATCAATAATCGCAAAACCCAATTTGAGGCGATGAGGTGTTGTATCCATTTGGTGAGTAATTTCATGATGCTATCTTTCTGGTGCAAGTATGACCACATCCCCATCTATTATAGAGGATATTTGATGTGGATTGTTACAGGCTATTTCTCATATTTGGCGCATGATTATTTCATTTTGTGATATAATTCTCCTTTGTGTGGAGGTTATACTTATGCCGAGTTCGCCAATTCAAGAAACAAACCCGCCTGTGCGGTTGCTGGCTAAATTTACGCAATTATTCCCCAAAACAACGCCCACTTATTTATTACAAGCGGGGGGACGCGAGATGTGGGTGGCGGGGATTTTATCGGGGAATGATGAATATACCCTTTATTCGCCTGATAATAACGATGGCAAAGCCATATTCACATGGCGGAGCGCCCGCACCAAGCGCACCGTGACGAATCGCCCATTACCCAGTTGGGCGCGTTATTCGGCGGGTGTGATTGTGACATTGGCGAATGCAGGATTGACCTTACAAGGGGTGCAAGTGGTGATTGTGGGTGAGCAAGCCATCGGACCGCGCTACGATTATGATATGGGCATGGCGTTGGCGGCACTCTGCTACACGATTCAAGAATACCCGTTTCGTCAGGAGCATTTGCATGAACTGATGGAGCAGGTGCGCCGCGAATACATGAATAGCTGAAATTTTTGAAAGGTATGTGGGACATAATATTCATTATTAAAAAATATTATCGTAAACGTCAATAGAGCCTAGCCAAAATATTAAAATATTGAACCTAAATTTATTTGGTAGTGGTTGAAAAGTAAGTGATGGGAGATGATAATGCTTCCCATGATACAAGAAACCATCACGTATACCTGTAGTCGTTGTGGAAGCACTAACATCG
>JALONZ010000539.1 GCA_025454675.1 Anaerolineae bacterium
CATCAACAACAAAAATGTTCATCTCATCGGCTTATTGGGACCAGGTGGTGTTCACAGTTATGAAGGACACTTATTCGCCCTGCTCGACATCAGCCAAAAACAAGGCATTAACCCCGTTATTCATGTCATTACCGATGGGCGCGACACACCCCAAGAGAGTGGAATCGGCTTTTTGGGCAATTTGACCGCTAAAATAAAACAATATGGCGTGGGGCAAATTGCTACCGTCAGTGGGCGCTATTATGCGATGGATAGAGACAATCGCTGGGAACGCACCAAACTCGCTTTTGATGCGATGGTGAATCGCACAGGCGAAACCGCATCATCTGCCGAAGAAGCGATTAAACAATCCTACGCCAAAGGCACGACCGATGAATTTATCCTGCCAACTGTGATTGGAAATAATCCAAATTTAGCCATTCAAGCGGGCGATGTTTTGTTATTCTACAATTTCCGTTCAGACCGTATGCGCCAAATTACCCAAGCCTTTGCCGTGCGCGATTTTGAGGGTGCAAGTCATTTCCCACCCATAGAAGGACTGAAATTCATCACCTTCACCGAATATATCGAAGGCTTGCCCGTAGACATTTTATTCCCACCCGACTATCTGAATAATACGCTTGCGGAAGTCATCAGCAAACACGGCAAAACGCAATATCATTCTGCCGAGACCGAAAAATATCCGCATGTGACATTCTTCTTCAATGGTCGCCGCGAAGAACCATTTGCAGGTGAATCACGTCAAATCATCCCATCGCCAAAGGTCGCAACCTATGACCTCAAACCCGAAATGAGCGCGTATGAACTGGCAGAAGCCACCCTCAAACGCCTAGAAGAACATGATGACGACTTTTTGCTCATCAATTTCGCCAATCCCGATATGGTTGGGCATACAGGCATTTTAGAAGCCGCCATCAAAGCCGTTGAAACGGTGGATGAATGTGCGGGGCGTTTGGTCGCAAAAGTCTTGGCAAAAGGCGGTGTAGCCATTGTCACAGCAGACCATGGGAATTGTGAACGCATGATAAACGAAATTTCTGGTGAACCCCACACCTATCACACCGTCGGACCCGTGTCCTTATTTGTCGTGGCAGATGAATATGTCGCCCTCAAAACACGCGGTAAATTAGCAGATGTCGCGCCGACTGTATTGGAACTGATGGGATTACCCCAACCCGAAGATATGACAGGTCAAAGCCTGCTTGACCACACAGGAGCATAACAATTGCATCATCGGGGCGATGTATATCGTCCCGTTTTTACCCACCCCGCCCAAATTCCCGCGCCAATTGGTCGCCACTCAGATGAAGCAATGTGGGGCGACCGTGCGGGCAGGTATGTGGGTTTTGCGTGCGTTCTAATTGGCGGATGAGGTCTTGCATTTGCTGATGATTCAAAATTTGACCCGCCTTCACCGCCACATGCCGACACACAAACCGAATAATCTTTTCCTCAATTTTACCTGCGCCCGGTGATTTATCCGCTTCGAGGTCATCTATCACCCCATTCAATACGGTTATCGGGTCTTTATCGGCTAAAATGGCTGGAACAGACCGTATGACGAAGCTATTCCCCCCAAAAGATTCTAAATCGAATCCAACCGCCTTTAACGCGGGAATTTTGCCCACCACCAAGCTCGCCTCACTCGGTGATAATGTGATGGTCTGTCCACTCAAGGCTTGTTGAACAGCAATTTCTTGAGATGCGAACCGCGCCATATATTGCTCATATAAAATGCGCTCATGTGCGGCATGTTGGTCAATCAAATACATCCCCGCGGGACCCTCTGCCACGATATACATCGCCCCCACCTGCCCTATCACCCGCAACATCGGCAAGGTGCGCGGATTTTGTGGCAAACCTAACCCCTCTGGGATATGCGATACATCATACTCATCCTGTGGATATTCAGATGGATACTGTTTGGGATATTGCCCTGTATCGGTCATATCGAATGGCAATTCGGCATTACGTGGGCGTGGTGTACCGATATTCCACGCGGGTTCAGTCGTGTTGGATTGTATCGGCGGAGTCGCACCACGCAACCGAATATCAGGCGCATTTGCCCCGCCCAATACCGCCATGCGTACCGCCCGTTGAATGGTCGAAAATACGGCGTTTGGGTCTCTAAAACGCACTTCCGCTTTGGTCGGATGGACATTCACATCCACCTCATGCGGCGGGATTTCTATCATCAACACCGCCATCGGGTAACGCCCCGTCATCAACAACGTATGATAGGCTTGCACAACAGCATAGGTTAATTTCGTATCTTGAATCCATCGCCCATTCACAAATAAGGTGATATTCCCCCTATCCGCCCGATTCAAATCGGGTGAACTGGCATACCCCCACACCCGCACAGGTGGACGGTCATCATGCGCGGGGTCATCGGCATAAATTTCCAGCATGTGCTTAAAACTTTCTAGTCCCAACGCCCGCACCACCACATCCGCCAACTGACCATTCCCCAAAGAACGGAAAATTTCGCGTCCATCTTGTTCCAAAATGAATTTCACCTGCGGATAAGCAATCGCATAATTGGTTACAAGGGTCACAATATGCCGTTTTTCGGTATTTTCTGATTTCAAAAACTTGAGCCGTGCAGGGGTATTATAAAAAAGATTCTCAATGCTCATCACCGTCCCAGTTGGCACACCTACCGCCAATTTTTGCGTGATTGTCCCGCCTTCGATGCGGAGTTGTGTGCCAATTTTTTCGGTATGGTGACGAGTCGTAATCATCAGGCGCGATACGGCGGCAATACTAGCGA
>JALONZ010000540.1 GCA_025454675.1 Anaerolineae bacterium
GTTATCATTCACGCGCAAGGTGAATTGGGTAATTTCTGCCGAGAAAAATCCGGTGAAACGGAAGATAATATCACCCTTCTTGAATGGCACAAGTGTGACGACACCTTGCCCAACACCATCATCTACAAAATTGATGGCGAATTTTTCTTTGGTGGGTTCATAGTCATAGGTTGGCATTGCTTCTGGGTAAAAACGATTCGACATGATGGTTTAGTCCTTTCTGACTGATTGATTTTGTTATATACGAAAAATTGTGTAAAAAGTATCGGATGCCCTAAGTCACCCGCCAAGTCGTTAGTTTGTGACCACGCGCAAATAGGTGAGGGTTTTATCTTCAACACCCACAACACCACTGCCCATCCGCCGTAAATAACCCAAATAATCCAAAATTTCTTGGGTTATCACCTCACCAGGGACGACCAACGGAATACCTGGGGGGTAGGGGATGATATTTTCGGCGCAAATTTCGCCAACCGATTGCGCCAACGGCACAGGGCGCGAATTGGCAAAATAGGCTTCACGCGGGCTAATTGCAATATGCGGAAGTTCCGCAGGCGGTGGGACTTCTGGTTCAGATTGAGCAATTGTCCCTTTGATTTTGGCGATTTCGCGCAAGGCGCTAATCAATTTGCCAACGGTGCGGTCATCATCGCCAATGGTGATGGAGCAGATGATTTGGCGTAAATCGGCAAATTCCACATCAATGCCGTATGTTTTGCGAAGTGTTTCCGCAACGGCGAAACCAGTTTGACCAATATCACGCACACGGATGACCAATTTGGTCGGGTCATAGGCAAAAATGCCGTGACTGCCGATTAAATCATCACCATAACACCATAAGCCATCAATTGCATTGATGTTTTCCCGCGCGAAATAAGATAGTTCTAACACACGAGATAACAATTGATGCCCTTCGGTTGCCATTTGCATCCGTGCCGCATCGAGTGATGCCAATAATAATGAGTTGGGTGATGAGGATTGCAACAAGCCCATCACCTGCGCCACATCAGCCAGATTTGCACGTCCGTTATTGACATGCAACATGGATGCTTGAGTGAGCGCCCCTTGTGTTTTATGCGTACTTTGAATGACCATATCCGCCCCTAAACGGGTGGCAGATTGGGGTAATCCCTCATGAAAGGCTAAATGCGAGCCATGTGCTTCATCCACCAACAATAATGCGCCATGTTCATGCGCGATTTGGGCGATGGTCGCGGTATCCGACAAAATGCCGTAATAATTGGGCGAGGTGATGTGTATCGCGGCGATGTTATTGTTTTCTGCGAATAATTGGCGCACGACATCCGCCGATACCGCTAAGGATGAGCCTACTTGTGGATGATAATCGGGTTTGACATATACAGGCATTGCGCCAGATAGCACCAAACCACCATACACCGAGCGATGACAAGCGCGGGGCATAATCACCTTTTGACCTGCGCCAGATGCACTCATAATCGCGCCCATATTGCCAACGGTTGACCCATTGATGAGGAAAAAGGTGTGGTCTGCACCATAGGCTTTGGCGGCGAGTTTTTGTGCTTCGAGCAATGCCCCTTTGGGCGAATGGAGATAATCAATAATGCCGTTGATTTCTACCACATCGGCGGGATGAAGATTGCCCCCCCAATATTGTTCCAGCATGGGGTGGGGTTTCATATTCATTTTGTGACCGGGCATATGAAACGACGTATGATACGCCTCTTTTTCTGCCAACAGGCTTTCAAGATAGGGCATTTGGGTTTGGTCTTGGTCGCCCATGTGTGTGGTGTCATCTGAGCGGGTGGTGGATTGTGCTATCACGTATCTCTTTATCCTTCGGGTTGACAACCGATTTTCATCGGAAAAACATAAACAACAATGTGCGATTCCATCTTCTCCGCAACGCCTTGCGTTGAATCAGCAACATTCAATCATATAGTTCTATATCACCCTTCATGAGGGGGCAATATAAAAACATTTCTACACCCAATTTTTTCTAGTGGGTGATTATGTGTATCATACGTTTTGGTTAACGATTACAGGTGGTCTAGCTATTTCAACGCAGGGGATGTTCCGGTACGTTAAAATGGCGTGGGCGAGGCATAATGTCCCGTTTTGGGGGCAACAGTCACAATCAGCATCTAAAGATGTATCCATTTTGGATTGTTGTAACTCCTTGTGCGGTTAGTGTAAACCCGCTATTCTTTGACCACTACTATCAATTATCCGCACATTACCGCGCATGTCAATAGGATATGGACTCATTCACAATAAATTCACATTAAACACCCATAAATGAGGGGTTTTTGTGTTAAGAATATGCTCATTAGCAAATGTGTACGTGTTTCTAACCAAATCTGAACATCAGTAGCGGAATCGTTTGAAACCATATGCACAAAATGCTTCTATAATATGCAATATGAAAACACGATATGTACTCATTCTTGGATTTTTATTAGGGATGATGCTCACAGCTGTGATGCTCATCAATGCACCTGTGGCGAGTGTTGCTTATGCACAGGTGGATGCCATATGAAGCCGATGTGCAAAATCAAATGGTTTATGATGATTTTGGTGGCGAATTGATGTTATCGGCTGGTGTGGGGCAAGGCGAATATGTATCGCAGGTGTATGTAGTTGCATTACGCCATATCGCGCCCATATTAGACGTAGGAATGATTTTTCAGGTCACACAAGACACCTATGATAACGATGTGGTCAAAATTGCGGTGCGCGGGTCGGCGAATGGCATCTATTGGACAGCGTGGCAAATTTGGTCAGTTTTGATAAAGCGACTCGATATGTACAATTTCGCATCACATGGGATAAAACTCGTCTCACTGAGCCAATTGTGTTTGAATTGGCAAAATTGTCATTTATCAGCGCGGGTGCAACCCCGTCAAGCGTGAGCGCACAAATTCAACAAAGTGCCGCTAGCGGTCAAATTATCTCAATGCCCAATTCCGCCCCGCAACCGGTTGTATCACGTACTGCTTGGGGATGTCCAGAGGGACAAAATGCCTCGCAATGGTCGCCACAATATACCACGGTGACGCATTTTATTGTGCATCATACCGCCACCCCCAATAATGATGCGGATTGGGCGGCGCGGGTGCGTTCCATCTGGAATTATCATACGAATACGTTGGGGTGGGGTGATATTGGCTATAATTACCTGATTGACCCCAATGGTGTGATTTATGAGGGGCGTGCGGGTGGTGATAGGAGTATTGGCGCACATTTTAGTTGTATGAATAGCAAGACGATGGGTATTGCGCTGATTGGCACATTTAGCTCAGTTAACCCATCCAATAATGCCATGAATAGCCTCAAAAACCTGTTGGCATGGAAAGCGACTACCCTGAATATTGACCCTGATGGCTGGGGGTATCATAACCCATCTGCGTTGACGATGTGGAATATTTCGGGGCATCGGGATGGTAACTCATCTGCTAATGGTTGCCCAAGTGGGACGACTTGCCCTGGCGATGTGTTATATAATCTGTTGCCGAATATTCGCGCGGATGTGGCAGTGCAGATTATTCCAACCGCAACGCCAACCCCAACACGCACACCGACACCGACCATCACGCCGACTCCGACGATGACACCGACACCGACCATCACGCCAACCAATTATGTTGAGTGGGAATTATTGCCAAATGATGTTTTGAATCAGTTACAGACACAAAATAATGCGCCCATTGGGTATGTGTTGGTGGTGTATGGAGAACGCCAAGTGCAATTTTATGTGAATTACAATGGCGTGACGTATATTGTGCCGATTGCCATACGGCGTAATGTGGTGGATTTTGTTGAGATGACTGTTTTGCCCATCACACGAACCGATTCTGCGCCTGTAGATGAGGGAATACGGCAATATTTGGCGCAACTCATCCCCGCCGACTTTGCGAGTGCATTAGATAACCTGCTCAATCGGCATTATGGCGCGATTCAGTACAATGTGGAAGATATTCTGATTGGTGCGAATCGGTTGCGCGTGGGGGTGTTGTTGGGGGGATGAGGTAGATAAGATGATTATTAGCCAATAAATGCAGGTGCCGAATAGGTGGCTGACATACGCCCTAAAGGGCTAGTCAGCCAGTACACTTCTTCCTAGTTTGGGTTTGTAAGGGCGCAACATGTTGCGCCCTTACAGACGGGTCTTATTACCTCTACAATGCTTTTTCCTGTTCGGCTTTTTCTGCCATATAATAAGATTCGACCAAGCCCGTCCAGAAAATCCCCGCGATGAGCGATGAACTGCCCGTCAATGCACCAGATATGAGCCAACCCGCCACAGGGACGAAGGTCAATATCCCGCCCAAAATACCCTGAGAAACGCGCAAGGTGGCATAACTGACAATCCCGCCCGTGACGATAATCATCCCCGCTTTATTCAAGATTTCGGATAATTTTTCGGATGTGATTTGCTCATTGAAATAAATCCGATAAATATCCCAAAACATCCACGCATCCGAGACGGCGATACCCAGTTGTTTGGCGGTTTCCATTGCAGGTAGGGGTACAGCACCCGCCAAACCTGTCCCAATGGCGTTTTGGGTGATGCGGAGCATGGCATCGAGTCGTTTTTGGTCTAAATTTGTGTTATCCATAGGTTGTATTTTTCCTCTCACATTTCATATAATAACCATTACGCAAATTTGAATAAAAAGTTTTGGAGGGGGTAATAACCATGTTTTTTGAAGATAATCTTCTTCCCAGAGTGACCATTTATACCGATGGTGGATGTAGCCCGAATCCCGGATTTGGCGCGTGGGCGGTATTAATTATTTTTCAGCGCGAATCGGGTGAGGTGGTCAAAAAAGAATTGACGGGTTATAACCCCGATACGACCAATAATCAAATGGAACTGACCGCCGCCATCGAAGCCCTAGAAGCCCTGAATACAGACTGCAATGTGGCATTTTATACAGATAGCGAATATCTGAAAAATGGCATCACCAAATGGTTGAACGGTTGGGTTAAAAATGGGTGGCGCACGGCATCCAAACAGCCTGTTAAAAATCAGGATTTATGGGAACAATTGCACCTTGCTACCCAACGCCATACGATTATGTGGCATTGGACACGCGGACATGCGGGTGATGAACACAATGAACGGGTGGATTTTTTGGTGAATAAAGCCCGTGCGGATGCCCGTCGTAAATTGAAATAATGCTCGATTGATTGGATAAAACAGGAGATTAACCACATGCCACGCATTGCCAACCGTGTTATCCCATTTGGGACGACTATTTTTACCGAAATTAACGCCCTTGCTCAACAACATAACGCCGTGAATTTGGGGCAGGGCAGACCCGATTTTGATGGCGCTCCGCAAGTTGTTCAGGCGTATGTCGAGGCGCTCCAATCGGGTTTGTATAACCAATATGCG
>JALONZ010000541.1 GCA_025454675.1 Anaerolineae bacterium
GAATCGCGTGAGCAATCTCGCATTAGCCTGTCAATCCTGCAATCAGAAAAAGGGCAACCAAACCGCAGACGAATTTGGGTATCGGCATGTGCAGACATTGGCAAAAATGCCACTCAAAGATGCGTCTGCTATCAATGCCAGCCGATGGAAGTTGTATGAGATGTTACAAGGGTTTGGGTTTCCGATTGAACGCGGCACAGGTGGTCGCACCAAATACAACCGCACGATACAAAATTACCCCAAAACTCATTGGTTAGATGCAGTATGTGTTGGCGAAAGTGGTCAAGCGGTATATGTGAGTCCCAACCACCAACCGCTACTCATCCAAGCAGTTGGCAGAGGCAATCGGCAAATGACAAAACCAGATAAATACGGATTTCCGCGTGCCACACGCCAACGCAAAAAAGTGTATTTCGGATTTCAGACGGGTGATATGACAAAAGCGATTGTCACATCAGGTAAAAAAGTAGGGATATATGTAGGTAGAGTCGCTGTTCGTGCAAGTGGAAAGTTCAATATCACCACTGCAACAGAGACAATACAGGGTATCAATCACCGTTTTTTCACAAGTATTCACAAATCAGACGGTTACAGTTATATGAAAGGAGAGCAGGCGCTCCACCCCTTGCCTAAAGACATGGGGGTTCGCGTCTAAAATTTCGATGACCGATTTTTCTGGCAAAACAGCCATTATCACAGGGGCAGGCACAGGCATTGGGCGGGCGATTACACTCGCCCTTATTGCGCGTGGTTGCGCGGTGGGATTGAACGACATTAACCCCGACCGCATTCACACATTCGGCGAAGAAATCGCGTCACTCGGTGGGCGTGTGATGGCGATGCAAGGCGATGTGTGCAATCGGTTTCAGGCATCGGCGCTCATCGAGACCACGCGCGAGAAATTTGGGCGTGTACACTATCTCATCAACACGGCAGGGGTATATAAATCGGGCGCGGTGAGCGGTGTGGATGAATGGGATTGGCGCAGGCAATTGGATGTGAACCTGACAGGCGCATTTTTTTGTAGCCAATTATTGGGGCGTGTGATGGGGGATGAAGGCGGGGGTGTCATTTTGAATTTTGCCCAGAGCGCCAAAACATTCGACAGTGGCATCGGTTATATCGCCAGCAAAGGCGGATTGATTGCCATGAGTAAGCAACTCGCACGCGAATTTGCACCCAAAAATATTCGGGTGAATCTGATTTCAGTAGGAGATATTACGGATAATGATTTGCCCACCCCCGCCAACAATTATTTGGGGCGGGTGGGAACACCCGATGATGTGGCGAATATGGCGCTATTTTTACTCTCGGAGCGTGCCAATTTCATCACAGGCGCGGTTATCCCTGTGGATGGTGGTGTAGATTAGGGTTATATAAATTCTGGCTCAATATCATGTGATTTGAGCCACTCCATCATCCGTTTTAATTTACGCTTATCACGAAAATCTTCCCATTGGCTATAATCACCATGATTGTACATCACATTCTTAAAGCGTTCATAAACACCGTTCCAGCCATCAAGAGCAACTTCTAATAATTGACGAAGTTCCCTTTTCATCGTTTGCGAAAAGGCTTTCATTTCTTTAGAACCTGTTTGAAAAATAATTATAGCCGTTTGAGTAGGATGAAGATAGAAGCGAGATAAATAAAGCCAGCACTAGAAAGCGTATCGCGCTCATAATCTTTGCTTAAACGGCGATATTTGCCTAACCAAGCGAATACACGTTCTATAGGGTTGAACAACAAACCCTGTTTGGTCTTTATGGGGTGCAACAATCTCAAGTGTTGCTTGATAATTTTGGTGAACCCACTCAGCTAATGTACCTTGATAGCCTTTATCTGCCCAAATTGTGATTAATCGCAGTGTAATTTGGTGTTCTGCGTTAGTCAATACCATCATCGCACCCTGCCTATCGTCTAAATTGGCACCCGAAACAACCACATGCAACAAATTGCCAAGAGAATCTGCCAATATATATCGTTTTCGCCCTTTAATTTTTTTATTGCCATCATAGCCACTCACACCGCCCATATCACTGACCTTCACACTTTGGCTATCAATAATGCCTGCGCTTGGATGTGCAAAGCCTCCGACACGACGACGTTCTAAATAAACCATGTCACGGTTAATACGCTCCCATGTTCCATCTAAACACCATTTGCGATAATGATAATACACACTATTGGGATTGGGATATTCTTTAGGCAGATTCCGCCACTGACACTCCGTTACTAATACATATAAGATGGCATTTATTGTTTGTCGTAAATCTAATTCCATTGGGCGACCGCGGTGTGCTTTGGGAAGCATCCATTTTAGTCTTTTCCATTGTTTTTTAGTGATTTCACTTGTGTATTGTCGTCTTTTATGTGACACTTTTAGTCATTCCTGTTCGGTTACTTGGCTGTTTGCTTACATCAAGTTTACCAAACAGGAATTCCTATTCCGAATTTTCAAACAGGTTCTTAGGGTTATTGAGCCTTTTTAAGACTGTTTTTCTCAATGAAAATGACCAATTGTGGGCAATGGAACAGATGCAGACGCATCGGCTAAGTTTGGGAATAGAGATGAATGATGGCTTAATTGCATCTATCATTCATCGTCTACAAGTTCCCATTTATACCCATAATGCAAAAGATATGCTCAAACTGTTACCAGCACAATTGGTCATTGTCCCATATCAACTATAGAAAATGCTATTGCAAAACCAACTTGAATTGCCCAACCCCACCTTGATAGTGAATTGTCACTTTTTGCGG
>JALONZ010000028.1 GCA_025454675.1 Anaerolineae bacterium
CGGTATCTACACAGAACCCACCTTGTCGGTGTGTAATGGCTGACTAGAGACTTTAGGCTCATATGTCAGCCACTGATGATAGCTATGCGCGTCCGTTGGTATGGATGACGAGGAGTTGCCCCTTGCCGATATGCAGGGTGATGGTTGGGAACAAAAACACATTGCTAACCCCGCGTGCGGGTCCAAAATGGAGTGTTTCATCATGGAGTGGATATTGCAAACCATCGGTGCGGATTTTTTCGACATCACCACCGAGCGGAATGAGCGACAAGGTATCGCCAACCTGCCCTTCTAGGCTATGCACCCCCGCCGGTAGAAGGGAGATAGATTGTTCACCCGCCACCAACGCCACATCGCGCCCCATGAGGATGGGGAGCGCCAATAAATACACATTGGCAAGGGTTTGGTCAAATCTGCCACCAATCGCGCCGATAATCCGTATCCATGTGATACCCCGCTCAACAGCGTGCATAAGTGCCAATTCAAGGTCGGTGAAATCTTTTTGTGGTGGATGTTGGATGAGGGTGATATTATCGTGTTTGAGATGCAAATAGTCATCATCAGGGATGGAATCCATATCACCAATGACTGTATCCACCCCTACCCCAAAAAATTTAGCCACGCGCACACCCCCATCGGCGGCAATCACGTATGGGGTTTCGACATACGATAGCGTGCGACGAACCATCGTGCCATCGGCAGGGTCGCCGTTAGCAAAAATCAAAGCGTGTTGGCTGGTCATGATGATTTAGCGTGAACGTCTCCGCCAGCGTTCCTTCAATTCAATTTTGCTGATTTCGGGGGTCTCTAAGAACATGCCGACCAACCGTTGGAAGGTATCGCTTTCCAACATCGGGAAATGACGCACACCCGACATTGGCACGGGCAATACTTGTTCTTCTTTTTCGATGGTCAGATAATCCCAAACCGCTTCATTGGGCGCGGTGATGATGGGGTCATCTTGACCATGCACCAACACCACAGGCATACTCAATAGGCGAATTGTATCGAGCATCATGCCCGCATCAAACCCGATGGTGCTAATTTTGAGGACATTACTATCCGATTTGGTCACATCTGCTTGCAGTTTTTCAAATTCACTTTCGGATTTTTTGAAGCACTTTGCCAATAAATCCGCCATATTGGTGCTTAAAGCATCGCGTAATGGATTATTCGGTTCATCCTTAAGTTTGGGATTGGGTTCATTGCTGGTTTTGGCGGCAATAAGGGCGGCTTCGCGCAATTTTTCGCGGTCAATCACCAAACTGGGGTTCACAACCGTATCTCGATTGGCGCTCACCACCGTGGGGTCAGCAATCGCTTTATCAACACCCGTAACCAAAATTTCTGTTTCGCCATCATCATTCAAGGGTGTGGATAATGGTTTGGGTGTGGCGGTAGTCGGGGCAGTGGAAATAGGTGTGGTGGGTATATTAAGCGGTAGCGCAGAACGACTGGCAATCGTTGCATCGGTCAGCGGGCTGGGGATGGTCGGGTTAATGCTGGTAGAGGTGGCAGTAGAGGGTGTTGTCGCAGTGAGCATAACTTTTTGACCGGGACGGACACGGGTCGCCAAATCACCAGAATCGAATACTGGGGCGCTGGCAAGCAACATCCGCGCCACCTTATCGGGGTATTGTTTGGCAAATTCAATCGCCACATGCGCCCCAAGCCCATGCGCCAAAATCGCGGCTTTTGGGATGCCCAATTGCTTCATAAAATCATCCAGCAATTCGATTTGCTGATTAATGGTATAGCGTTCTGGGTTTTTACTTGAATCGCCAAAACCAAATAAATCGAGCGCATACACCCGATATTTCAGTTGCAATTGGCGCATGGTGGGAATCCAATAGCGCCACGACCCCAACCAGCCATGTACCAAAATAACGGGTCGCCCGCCACGTCCTAAAACTTCATAATGCACTAAGTCACTGCCAACCGTGATGGCACTCATGTTTTGACTACCTTTATGTTCACCGACTGTCTATCACACACCGATTTTTTTGAGCAATGAAGCTATTTTCTCGGCTAATTCTGTGGGAGAAAATGGCTTGGTGATATAATCTATCGCACCTGCTTCTAGCGCATCTGCCACTTCATCATCTTGCCCTTTAGCCGATAAAAATACCACCGGAATATCTTTAACACCCTCAATTTGTTTAATGGCACGGCACGCCTCATAACCCGTCATACGAGGCATCCGCACATCCATCATGATGAGATTGGGCATTGTCTTTTGCACCAATTCAACCGCCTCTGCCCCATTGCTGGCTTGAATAATCTCATGACCCGCAAATGACAGGGTAAAAGTGATTAATTCTCGAATGTCGCGTTCATCTTCTGCAATCAATATTTTTGCCATAATGGTTAATTCTTTCTGGCAATCGCCGAATTTGCCGTCAGATAGTCGGGTTGTTTGATGGGCAACGAAATGTAAAATGTCGTCCCAACACCCACCTCCGATTCAAACCAAACCCTGCCACCGTGCATTTCGACAATCTCTTTCACGATGGGCAAGCCAAGCCCCGTCCCCGCCACATCCATATTCACAGCCGTCTCTTCATGACGCTCAAAGCGTCGCCACACACGCTCACGGAAATCTTCGGGGATGCCAACGCCCGTATCTTTAACCGTGACAAGGACATGCTCATTATCGGATGTTGGTTCGATGCTGATATTTATCGTACCACCGCGCGGGGTGTAATTAAAGGCATTATCCACGATATTCGACAATGCACGGGTAATTTTATCTGCATCGGCTTGAATGACAGGCAATGTCACATCGGGGGCAAAGGTGATGTCGAAATTTTTATTTTGATGGGATGGACGGGCTTGCAATTCCGCAATCGCGGTTTGCATCACCTCATTCAAATTCAAATCTACCAATGCCAATTGTTCGCGCCCTGCATCAATTTTTGAGATGTTCAACACATCTTCCACCAGCAAGGTCAGGCGCACGACATTATCTTTGATGGTGTTCAGCCACATTTTTTGCATATCAGGCACTTCGCCCGCCGCCCCATACAACAGCATATCCAAATAGCCTTTAATGGGGGTGAGTGGCGTGCGGAATTCATGCGATACATTGGAGATGAATAAGCTCTTACTGCGTTCCGCCTCAACTTCACGGGTAATATCACGGAACACAGACACCGTTCCCAAGAATTTTTCACCGGTATACACAGGCGACAAATGGACACTGACCACGCGCTCGCCCAATTCAATCCGTTCATTCAAATATTGCCCCGAACTATCAAAATCGGGGTTCAACAAGCGGTTTTCAATGGCTTGCGCCCATGTGGTAGCCGTTGCGCCATACACACCTGTGAGTTGTGCGAGGGATTGACCACGCGCCTCTGAACGGGGAACGCGCAAAATACGTTCTGCGGCAACATTAAATTCGATAATCTTGCCATCAATATCTGCCACCACCACACCATCGGCGATACCTTCCAAAATGGCTTTGTTTTTGTCGGCTTCTTCTTGCTCGGCGCGGAGCAATGCCCCAAGTCGCTCGGCTTGTTCCCGAATCATCTTATACAATTCCGCGTTATTGATGGATGATGCCACTTGATTGGCGGCGGCGACCATCAACCGCACATGCGATTCATTGAATGCGCTCACGTCCCGACTGAGAAACACCATCACACCCAATAATTCTTCATTGGCTTCTAGGGCAACCGCGAGGGCGCTATGCCACTCTTCTGCACCTTGTGCATCCGAATCCCAAAAATCGGTCTCATGCAAGTTCTCCACAATTTGCACATGCTCATCTTCTTCAATCAGCCAACGCGCAACCCGTTCTGCGGGGTGGCTGGCATGACCGCCATCGGCACTCTCCATCAATGAATGTGGATTAAGCGCCGCCCGACTATAGAGTTGGTCGGTCATCAAATCGAGTTGCATAATTACGCCGTCATGCGCGTTCACGGCTTTGGCAACCATGCCCAACGCGCGTGGCATCAGGCGTTCCATATCCAACGTCCGCGCCAATTCGGATGTAATTTGATAAAGTGTATCAATGCGGTCGCGTTCACTTTCCAGTTCATTCGTGCGTTCAGCCACCTGTTTATTCAAATCATCGGCAAAACCGCGTACCCGTTGGAACAACCGCGCATTTTGGATGGCAACACCCAACTGCGACCCCACCGTCTGCAAAATCCGTTGCTCATTCAGCGTAAAGGCGCGTGTCCGCCCCGAATCGCGCACCGCCAACACCCCATAAACCTCATCACCTGCCTCAATCGGCACACCCAAATAACTGCGAACATCACCTTCGTTGTTGGTGATGCCCAAGCTACGGCGCAATTCATCAGGTGAATAATAATCCGCGCCCAAATTCAACGGGCGACGATTTTTGATGATGAACGACACCTCATCATTGGCATATGGGCGTGATGGAATGTCATACGGTTCACCATTGCGGACTGCCATCGGAAATTCGACTTCGTTGGTATCCGGATTTTTAATCGCAATATACAATTCACTCGCGCCTGCCACATTCGGCAATTGGTCGCGCACAACCGTGAACATATCTTGAACATCCAACGTACTGGAAATGGTACGGCTGAGTTCGTTGATGATGAGCGATTCTTCAAAGTGGTTACGTGTTTCTTCGGATAGGCGTGCATTTTCAATACCCAGTGCCACCTGAGCGCCTAATGCCCGCGCCAAACGCACCTTTTGTTGTGTGACCATGCCTTCCGCAAATTGACCCAATTGGATTAACCCGCGTGATTGTTCACGCACGACCAATGGTACAAGCATCCGCACACTATCCCCATCCGCTTCCATATCCTGCATTTCGCGCGTATAGGGGCTATTGGCATCATTACGGGTAATCACAACCACCTCACGGTCGCGCAAGGCACGCATTTTGGCGGTGTATTGGTCAAGTGAATAGCCTGTGCCACGTTTTTGTATGCCACTGCTATCCTCGCCACGGCGCATTTCAAATTGCACCTCCAACTGATTATCCACTTCATCCCATGTCATGATGGAACATGAATCCATCTCCATTTGGGTGAACATCAATTCCACAACGGTGCGGAACACCGCATCAAGGTCGGTGGTTTGTGAGGTCGCTTGCGCCGCTTCGAGCAATGTCCCCAATTCGGCGGTACGGTCAAAGGTTTGTTGGAATAATTCGGCATTTGCCAGCGCGATTGCCACTTGGCTGGCGAATGCAGAGGCAATATTTTGGTCGGATTTGCCTTCATACGCATTTTTCAACCGACTGGCAAGCATCAACATACCAACCACATGCCCCTGATTGACCAACGGCACACCCATCCAACTGGCAGGCGGATATTCAAAAATGCCATCTGGCAGGGTTGGATTTTCGCTCACAACAACCCGTTGCGTTTCGACTAAGGTTTGCACCAATTCAAAATCACCGAATAAGAACCGGAAGCCACGTTTGCGCGATTCTTCTATAGGTAGTTCAGTCGAGCCTTCTAATACCAAATACGAGCCGTTGCGTCGCCACAACGTCATCACATCATATGGGATGAGCCACGCCATTTCTTCCAATGCCAATTGCACCACTTCATCACGTTCAAGTGAGGATGTAATGCGTGATGACACTTCGGTTAGGGCGCTCAATTGGTTGGCGCGGGATTCCATCGCTTGTTCCAATTTGGCTTGTTCGGTCACATCTTCTACCAACAACACCGCCCCGCGCACATTAAACCCAAATCGGAGCGGATAGATATAAAAGTTAGTGACGAGCAATGAACCATCATCGCGGTTAGAAATCTGATTTTTCTTGACTTGTGGTTTGCCCTCGGTCAACACATTGCTGATTTCGATGTGCAAATCTTGCGCGGTTTGTGGACGATAGGCAAAGAAATCTTGACCTTTGGCATCCATCCCCCACGCATAACGATCGGTCATGAAGCCATTGGTGGTGATGATACGGGCGTTATTATCCAACACCACGATACCCTGTTGGATAGATTCGACCACCGATTCATTCAAAACTTGCAAATTCACCGCTTGGTCAAATAACCGCGCATTTTGAATCGTACTGGCGACCAATTGCGTCATCCGTTTGAGCAATCCACGATATTCGACAAATTCGTGTGGGCTGGATGAATTACTGCCGATATGAAGCACACCGAGCGCCTCACCACCCGTCAACAAGGGCAACACCAACGCCACTTGTTCCCCATAACCTTTCCATTCGCGCAGGTCATCATACACCAGCCATTCAGGGTCTTGACTGGTCAAATAGAGATAGTCGCTCCGCTCCCGATAGGTACGATTGAGGACAGTGTTACCCAATGTTGGGCGCGATTCACGCGCAATGGTGAATGTTTTATCGGGGTTAGCCGTCACATTCAACAATTCAAACCCGTTATCTTCCACATTCAACAAGGCAATATTCATGCGGTCAAATGCCACAAGGCGCGATGCCCCCATCGCCACCGAGCGCACAATTTCTTCAATCTCCAATGATTTAGAGACAGCTTCCATCATTTCGTTCAAACGGGCTTCTTGTTCGGCACTTTGTACACTCGACAAATACAAGCGCGTATTTTCGATGGTGGATGCGGCTTGATTGGCAAAAATTTCCAACACCTCAACCGTACCTCTGTCGGGGCGACGGTTATCATGTGGACGGTCAAGGCTCATCACACCGATGATATTGCCCGAAGGTCCCAACATGGTCACAAGGAACAAATCACCATCACGCCATGCACGCCCACTCCCCAATTCTAATGTGCGATTGCCTTCATATTTGGTGGTGAACACTTGCATATCCGCACTATGCCATTGTTCGACATCCTCTAATGGGAAGAAATACGACTCGCTGATGCGATAGTGTGGCTTGAGGATTTGGCTCAGTGTGGTGGTTGTCACCTTAAACCGTTTACTATCCTCAAATGCCGTTACAGGCATCCCTGCTTGTGCCACCCGTGTGAGGATATTGGTGTCTGGGTCAATCATCGTCATGACGACGACATCAAAACCCACGCTTTGTTGAACACTATAGGCAATGGCTTCTAAAATGCTGATGGGGTCGGTATTGGATTGGAAAAAGTGACCCAACTCAAAAATCCGATTTAATTGGTCAACCCGTCTGCGAAGGCGGTCACTGCGTTCCAATTGTTCAAGATACCGTTCAGAGTTGCCATAGCCCAGCGAGGCTTTAACCGCCATCGAACTCAAAAAGGCGGCAGATTTATCATCAAACCGATTTGCATCCCGATGAAACACATGAATCACACCCACCACTTGGTCAAGGTATAAAATGGGGGTTGCCAAACCAGACCGCACACCATCGGGTAATGCCCGCATGGTCGAAAACTCATAATCCGTGATGAGGACGTGTTGTGTGCCATTCAAAACCGCTTCCATCTCAATCGGCGCAAGATACAACATCTCATCTTCCATGCCAATCCGTTTGAGGGGTTGTGGCTTATCCAGTGATTGCCATTCAGAACGCGGTTTGAGGAGCAAAATGGTGCAATTATCGGCTTTTGTGGCTTTAATCACCTCATCCCGAATCACGCGCAAAATTTGGTCATTATCTAGCGTTGTCGTCAACTCATTACTGACATGCGAAATGGCATCCAGTTCTTCCAAACGGCGGGTCAGGTTTTGACCAGTTTGTTCATAGAGCAATAAGCGGTCAAGCGCCGCGGCAACTTGGGCGGCGATGACGCGGACGGTTTCATAATCATCGGTGTCATAATCCCCGCGTGCGCGGTTTGCCACACCCAACTCACCCAACACACGGTCAGCGAAGATGAGCGGGACGAGGATGGCACGCTGAATATCAAGTTTCTGCGCCAACGTGCGGTAACTGGGCAACACACGCTTATCATTTTGCACATCATTACCAATATAGGGGCGTTGTGAACTCACCACACTATATTCAAAACCAGGACTATAAATATTCTGTGCAATTGATTCTGCCAATTCCTTGCCATATACCCAACGTGGATAAGTAATCAGGCTTTCTTTTTGCGTATCCAACACATTCACAAACACCATCTCAGACCCTGTTACGCGGGCAATTTCTGCCAAAACAGGGGTAAAACTTTCTTGTGAGGTGAGGACGTTCCCCGCCAATTCTGCGATGCTCCGCAAGCCTTGCGCTTGTTCGGCACTACGGCGGGCTTGTAAGAACAAGCGTGAATTTTCGATGATGGCGGCGGCTTGTGTGGCAAACACCATCAACAACCGCGCATCATTATCACTAAAGTCTGTTCCATCCAATTTATTAGAGATTTGAATCACACCAATGCGCCGACCACTGGCTTGTAAAACCGCCATGAGCGTCTTTTTGACACCCAATTGTTCTGCCAACGCATCCAACCCCGCCACAAAAACGAGGGAATCGGTCTGTACACGGTTGCTATACCAAAATGCTTCTTCCGTCCACAGGTCTTTGATAACCCCTTCATCAGGGATAGGGATAACATACCCGCCAATATCATCACCTGCCACCCCATAAAATGGCAATTTGCTCACCAATTGGGCTTTTTCGGGGTCATATAGCAAAATCCCGCACATCTGCATCCCCATCAATTTGGCGATGCGCTCGGTGATTTCACCATAAAATTCACTTTCATGACTCAATGCGCCGATGGCATTGGTGATTTCTTGCAAACCGACCAATTCCGTATCCATACGGCGTTCCCGTTGATACAAGCGCACACTTTCCACCACAATGGACGATTGCGCCGCCAAAGCGGTCAGATTTTGAATATCTTGCATATTGAATCCGCCACCACCGCGTTTGTTGCTGACGGTTATCATGCCGATACGTTGTTGGGCAAGTTGCAATGGAAACCATGCCATGTTATGAATACCCGCCAAACGCACCACTGCATCCAATCCCAAATGTTGGATGAGCGGTTCATCTACCGCATCATTCGACACCCAATTGGATTGATAGAAGAAAATATCGTATTGTGGGCTATTTTCGGGCAATGGGATGAACACATTGCGGATGAGGGCTTCGGGGATGCCATAAGCTGGCAATTGTGTGACCAACCCTTTACGGTCGGGGTCATATAAGAAAATGGCGCACATATCCGCAGGGACAAGTTTCGCCACACGTTCACATAACGACGCATACACACTGGCATTTTGTTCAATCGGCGTAGACCCGCCGATGGTTTGTTGCAGGGTGGCAATACTTTCAATCCGCCGTGCTTGGTCGGCATAAATTTCGGCATTATGAATACTGGTAGCGACCGTTTTCGATACCGCTTGCAATAAGGCTTGGTCGCTGGGTGTGAAGGCATCATCATTCAGCGACATGACTTCAAATGTGCCAAAAAAGCGGTCTCCCAAATTGATGGGGACTGCCAAAATAGACTTAAATGGCAAATTCGCCAATTTTGGATGCAACCCATGCGCCGTCTCTTGTGAGCTAATTAAAACCGGTTGGCGATATTGGGCAATCCACCCGCTAATCCCTTCCCCATAGGCATATTTGCCCCCTGTTTCTTGGAGCAATAACAAATAACGCGAATCCCCTACCCATCCGCGTTGATGTAACACCTTTTCGGATTCATCCCACAAGCAAATTTCTGCGCCTTCATAATGAATCACCCCGCGCACCAATGTGAGGATGGTTTGAATGGCATTATCCACCCCCATATTGGCGCTGACCGTCTCATTGATTTCGTTGATGAGCGACATGGCGTTGCTCACATTCAACACATCAGGGTCATTTGTACCTGTCGCACTCAATTCGCGCATGGTGACGACAAAACAATCTTGCCCCTCAAAAACCAAATCATATGATGTGGCTTCGACCCACCGATTTTTTACCTGAAAAGAAGATTGCCCATCCGCAGAAAATAACCGTAGCAAATTTTCTGAAGGTTCTGCCAATCGTGCGACTTGCTCCAAAGACAATTTGCCTGTGGAAAGATTCAGCCATTGCATCGCCATCTCATTAGCATGAATCAATTTGCCCTGTTTTGTGGCGACCAAAACCGCATCGCTCATATTTGCCGTGTTATCGGTTTTGGGCAATTGAAAAAATGTTTGTGATAGTTGATTGGCACGTTGGCGTGAATACAAATAAATCCACGCCACCACCACAAATCCACCAAGTAACAATAAAATCGGTAGGTTCATAACAAATCCTCAGCGCACTTACGATGCGGACAGGGTGAATCGTTTGGGTTTACCAAGATGTTAATAATGGCGCAGAATTATCCGATTCTAAGCCACTTTTGGCGCGACGACGGTCTTCTGCCGCCAATTCGGTAATTTCGCGTATATCCGAAAATTGATGTGTCTTGGTAGAAACCGAGCCTGTAGACAAGGACATCAATTCCACTTGCTTTTCGCCACCCTTATCATCGGGGACGAGGATATAACCACGTTCACGGTCAATAAATGAATAATGTTGTTTTACACGGTCATCAAATTTATCTTTGAGGGCTTGCAC
>JALONZ010000542.1 GCA_025454675.1 Anaerolineae bacterium
ACTTCTCGGCTCGTCTTAGGCAGACGCATGGTGATAACACCACCCCCCGCCCTGCCCTGAGTCGGATATTCTTCACCACCCGAAAGTTTTGCCATGCCATCATCGGTAATGGTGAACACATATAAATTATCTTTGATAATATTCGCACTCACCACTTTTGTGCGTTGACCGCCCATCTTTATCCCGCGCATACCCCCCGCAGGTAAACCTGTTGGGCGCACCTCATTCTCTTTGAAGCGGATAGATTGCGCCTCATTCGTTGTGAGCAAAATATCTTGCCCACCATCCGTTGTAAACGCATTGATGAGTTTGTCATCCGTCCCCACATTCATCACCACAAATACATTCGAGGTCATCCCCGGTAAATCACTCAGGCGGATGCGCTTCACATCGCCCAATTCTGTCGCCATAAACAAATAACCGTGTTCAAGTTGACCGGGTATACTCATCGCCGATGCAATTTGGCTATCCGCAGGCAACGAACATAAATCGGTGAATGGCGTGCCATCGGCAAAATCTTCCGCCGTATTAATTTGTTGAACAGGTATCGTCGCACATTTTCCCGTTGTGGTGAATAAATATAGCACCTGTGATGTGGCTGTATTCAAAATGAAACGTGGCGGTTCTTTGGTAGATGTCCCCACTTTTGGCGGGGTATTATCATTGGTACGCGCAATTTTGCCATCGCTGGTGATAGTCAACCAATTTTGTTCTTCTGGCATCATCAAATCGGCAATACTGGCGGTACTCGCCAAACTATCCGCAATGAATGTACGCCGCTTATCCCCATATGATGATTTAACCGCGCTCAATTCATCCGATACCACCTCACGCATTTGGGCAGGATTCGCCAACAACCCTGCTAAATACTCCACAATCCCCATTTTTTCAGTGAATTCGTCCTGAATTTTCTGGCGTTCCAACGATGCCAAACGGCGTAATTGCATATCCAAAATCGCTTGTGCCTGAATGGGGGTGATTTTTAGCGCCGTCACCAAGCCTTCCCGCGCCGCCTCTGCCGTCTCTGCCTCACGGATAATTTTAATCACACGGTCAATTTTATCCAGCGCCTTTAGTAACCCCTCTAAAATATGCGCCCGTTCTTTGGCACGATTCAGGTCATATTCACTCCGCCGTTTCACAATTTCCAATCGGTGGTCAATATACACCTTCAAGGCTTGCTTCAGCGATAGCAAACGCGGTTGATTATCTACCAACGCCAAAATATGAATGCTAAACGTATCCTGCATGGGGGTCATTTTGAATAAATTCACCAACACGGGACCCGCTTCAACGCCACGTTGCAATTCAATCGAAATCCGCATCCCATTGCGGTCAGATTCATCGCGCAAATCGGCTAATCCCTCTAATTTGCCTTCGCGCACTAAGTAGGCAATCCGTTCAATCAACGATGTTTTATTCACCTGATACGGCAATTCACTGATGACAATCCGTTGCTTGCCCCGCCCCATCTCTTCAATATGAACTTTTGCGCGTACCGTGACCTTGCCCTGTCCCGTTGCATAGGCGCTGATGAGGGTGTCTTCACCGTCCTCACCACCATCTTTATGCCGATAGACAATCCCGCCTGTCGGGAAATCGGGTCCCTTCACAAAGCGCATCAAGTCGCTAACACTAATATCATCAAACTTATCCCAATTTTTGAGGATATAAATCAGCGCATCACAAATTTCATGCAAATTATGCGGTGGCACACTCGTAGACATCCCCACCGCGATGCCAGTCGCGCCATTTACCAGCAAATTCGGGATACTCGCAGGCAATACCGCAGGTTCTTCAAGGCTACCATCAAAATTTTCGGTGAAATTGACCGTCTCTTTGCCAATATCCAGCAATAATTCTTCACCAACTTGCCCCAACCGCGCTTCGGTATACCGCATCGCCGCCGCGCCATCGCCATCAATACTGCCAAAATTCCCCTGCCCACTCACCAATAAATAACGGACAGAAAAATCTTGCGCCATGCGTACCATCGCCTCATACACCGCCCCATCGCCGTGTGGATGATATTTACCAAGCACTTCCCCAACAATACGGGCGCTCTTTTTGAATGGTGTATCTGCTCGCAATCCCATATCATACATGGCGTATAAAATCCGCCTCTGTACGGGTTTTAGTCCATCACGGGCATCTGGCAACGCCCGCGATACAATCACACTCATCGCATAATCTAAGTACGCATCGCGCATTTCTTGTTCAATATTGATTTTTTGAATGTCGCTTGTCATTTTATTTTTCCTAATCGGCGTGTCGGTTTATGTAGTTATACATTCTATGGGCAATATCGTTTTACGTCAAACAAAAATAATTACAGAATACAAGTTCTATCATAGCACAGATTTTTATGGATGCAACTAACTTGTTTTTTCATTCTTAGCCCGTTCCATCACTGCTTTGATGCGGGCTTGGTCGCGTGGGCTATAGGTATCGAATAAAGGTGGCAATTCTTCATAATCAATATGATGCCCACAGCGCATTCCAATAAATGTCTGTCTATAAGCATCCTCAAAATCAAACAATAAGCTATCGTTTTGAGCTAAGGGTATAGTGACTTTATTTGGAAATAAATCATCTACTCCAAATAGATGAAAAACCATCAACTGCTTTGGGTTTACATCTCTTCGCACATCAGTTATACCAATCCAATATGGATTTGCATTTTCACTATCAGGATAAGTAAAATAATGATGGCAAAAAATGGATAAAATCAATCTCTTCATCTAACTGCG